>CALDFS010000142.1 GCA_937942105.1 uncultured Ruminococcus sp.
TGCTGCCATTGAGGTAGCAACCGAGGGCGAAGAACCGCATTATTACTTCTCAACGGAAGAAGCTCCGATCAGCTCTGTTGATTTAAAGGAGATTCTTATAAATGCCGATAGCGAATCAAAGAATACCGGCAAACTGACTACCATTACGGTGTATTCCGGTTGGACGGTTCCGGCGGTAGAATTAAATGTGACCGGCAAGCTTAAGCTTGCAGCCGAGGAATACACAGAATTTGCATTGGGTGGTATAACCCTTAATTACGGTGCAGAGCTTACTGTAGATGCTCCCGGTCTGACTGTCAATAGTGATCAAATCAAGGTTGAACAAAATAATGCAAAGATTACATGGAACAACGGCACAGCTAATATTATTACATTAACGGGTACTACAAGTCAGATTACGGTAAACGGCGGCAATATAACGAGAATTGCAGCATATAAGCTTGGCGATATACCGAGCGTCACCGTAAATGGCGGTACAATATCAGAAGTAATTGCCGTTTCAGCTGAAACACCGGTAAATATAACCGGCGGAACCATTGAAATGCTGGAATACAAGGAGCTTATTGAGGCAACACTTCCTTCCGCCATTAACAGCACCAGAATATCCGGCGGCAGCTTCGGCAGTATCACCGTCAACGTAGGCGCAGTAGGTCAGCTGCTGGAACAGGGTTATGCGTTCTTTGATTCCGAAAATAAAGAGATAACGCTGACCGACACCACAACCACGCTTGCAAATGTATTTGTGGAAAAAGCAGGGGCGCAGATTACAGGCGAGCTTGACCTTACAAGCCCTGAGGGCGAATCGGGCAGCGGCACCGGCTACAGCTGGGCATTTTCCGATGCTGGTAAGAAGAACTTTACCCTTAACCTTGACAATATCACCGTACCGGGCAACATAGCTCTGCCTGATGATATGGATTCAATCACCATCAATCTGACCGGTGAAAACAAGGTCGGCGGATTTGTAAGCACAAGAAGACCAATCAACGCAGGTGATTATCAGTACGCAGATTATAAGTATAATATTGTAGTAACCGGCGCAGGAACGCTGACGGTAGGCGGAATTTTCTGCGGTCCGGGCTCGGATAATAACCGAATCACTATTGAATCCGGCGCAGCCGTTATTACAAACAGTCCGGTTCAGTATGGCGCAAGCGGCGGCGTTAACGGAATTCTCACCGTAAACGGCAGTCTTACAGTTAACGGCAATAGTGATACCGCGGTTTACGGCGGCAAGCTGAATATCGGCAGCACAGGCAGACTTACAGTCTCCGGAAAAAATGGCGTTTGCCTTGCTGGTACATATTCCGCAGCTGGCAGAGATTATAGCGGAGCCTTCACAATGGCGGAAGGAGCAGCCTTTACCGCCAACTGCACCGGCGCAAACGTCAAGGTGTTCACCGTTGAAAAGCTGACTCCGGAGCGGGCAGAAGCTGTATTCGTAATACCGAACGGTTACATTCCGGTCGGCTATAAGACCTTCTGCGTTGAAACAGGCGAAAATCAGTGTATGCTGACCATCGCCCCGGACCGCCTTACCGACGCTGACATTATGAACGATATCGGCATGGGCGGCTATATCGCAATAAAGCTGCAGCCGAACTATGCGGCGGAAATCGTCGACCCTGATTCATACGTTTACACCGGCGAGCCTATCATCCCCAAGGTAAATGTAACGCTTGACGGAGTAACCGTTGACCCCAGCAAATACACCTTAATCGGCGAAAACAACACCATGCCCGGCGAAGCTGCAAGGGTTACAATAAAGGGCGTTGACCCCGATTTGAATATCACCCTTACATTTACAATCAACTGCACTCACCCGAACTGTGATGACGCCGGAATATGCACTGTCTGCAATGAGCAGGTGCCGTTTGCGGTCAGGATGCGACCTTCCGAGCCATTGAAGCCCTATAACGACTTTGCCGAAGCATGGGCGCAGGTTACCAGTGATAATAATAGCGTTTTAGCGTATATGTATATTTACTCGAACGTTGATTATGCCGGAACGCTTACAGTACCCGAAGAAAGCTATATAGAATTGACAATATCCGATGATGTGGTGCTGAAATGTCCGACTATTGCAGTTGAATACTGCGCCACTCTAAATCTTGGCAAAGGAACGATCAACGGCGATATAGTCTTAAATGAGCAAACCTCAGACTATAGGGGCGGCAAACTTGTTCTGAATGGAACAATCAACCACATTACAATAAATGATGGTGCTCAAGTAGCCTTGTCCGGTGGAAAGATTCTTGGCGGTATTGAAGTAATCGGCGGCAAGAAGCTCAATGAGCTAATTAAGTATTCGCTTGCCGGATTAAAGAAAACCGACGGCGCATGGCTTACAGTGGAAGAACGCAATGTCGCCGTGATTGATTACCCCGTGGATGTAGTTACTAAACCGTTCGAATTATATGCGGATGATTCAAGCCTCGATTTAAGCATAGCGCATAATAGCAAGAATGTTAACTCATTAAGCGTTTATGTCAGTGAAGGGACACCGGAAACAGTTAAGTGGCACAAGGTAGTAAATGGTGCTGACAGTATCATACCCGAAGCAACAGCTGTTGAGGGCTTCATCCCGGACGTTTCAGAGCTTGGCACAACCCAATACTACTGCGTTGCCGAATCAGACGGCTACACCGATATCAGCCCAACCTTTACCGTAACGGTTATTACGTGCGAGCATGAGCATATCGATGAAAACGGCAGCTGCACTGACTGCGGTGCAGCCTTATCGGCAGAAGTTATCTGCTTCCCTGATGAAACGGATCTTGGAAATCCCGTTGAAAAATACTTCGCGACTATTGAAGAGGCATTTGCTTACGCCGCCGAAGTTCCGAATGATACGGTAATTATAGACGTTCTTAAGAGCGTAACAGCTGCGAATACACTTGTAGTCCCGCAGGGCAAGATAATTACGCTGTGCGGCAAGATTGCTCCTGCAATTCCGGAAGAAGGAGATCAGGCAGAAGAAACAGCAGCTGTGCCGACGATTACCGGCAGCGGAAGCACAACCATCGAGGTAAAGGGTTCGCTTTTGGTACATGATATAATTATCGAAAACGTTAATCACACGGCAATACTTGTAAGCACTGATGCCGCCGGCGATACTGTACCGTGTGCTTTTCAAATGGATGAAGGAGCACAAACAATTATTGACGGGCTTGATGTAACCGGCGCGGGTGAAATAGCGTTCTTTGGCGGTACTGTCAAGCATCATATCACTCTGCCGCAGGGAAGAGAGCTAAGCGAGCTGTTTGCTGAATCGACCATATATAATTATGCTTTTAAGGTTACAAACAGTGATGATTTTAGATGGTTGCTCGCCGAGGATCTTGCAGCGAATACTGTTTCGGGCGGCGAAATTACCATTGCAAAGAAGCCGATTGACTTTGAAATACCCATATGGTTCGCGTATAATCGCGAATATGAGTTGGGCAGCAGTGCAGACACTATCAGTATAAGCTTAAAACTGCAATCTGAATCAGAAGTAACTATAAATTGGTATAAGATAACAGAAGACGGCGAAGTAAAAGTTACAAGCGAAGACGGAATGGTTGTGGATTCCGCTGGATTGGTCTTTATGCCCAGCACCTCGGTTGTCGGTGTAAACAAATACATCTGCCGCGCAACCTGCGATGGCTACAGCGTTGCAACAGGTGAAATCACCGCAACGGTTTACAAGCGGGTTACCGTAACCGCAACCTCGGCTCTTGTGGGAAGTGAGGGCACAACGGTTGTTAACATCCTCATTTTAGACGGCGATAACGTCTCCCCGGAAGACGGTAAATTCAAGCAGGGCGATACGGTCATGGCTATTATAGAAGGACGCCTTCCAAGCTACCGATTCCTGGGCTGGTTTGATAATGAAACGGGTGAACACCTAAGCGACGAATTCATTTATGAATTCACCGCCGAAAAGGATATCAATCTGGTAGCTAAATTCGAATCCTACGGCAAAGCAAGCGTAACCCTTGAATGTGTCAACGGCGCAAAGATTGTATACGGTGATATTGTTGTCGAAGGAGCAGGAATAGTATCCCTAACGCTTCCGGTCGGCGAAATGCTTATATTAACCGCCGAAAATCCCAATATGGTCAGCGCATGGCTCAATGGCAGTGATAAGATTATCGGCAAGGGCGAAGCACTGTATCTGACCGTCACCGGCGATATGACAATTAAGCTTGTTTATAACCTGTCAGCCGACAGCCAGACCTCAATGGTTCAGTATGTCAGCGATTACGGTCAGCTGCTGAGCTATCAGTCCTATTCCGCAAGCGATACAATAGCAGAGCCGGTAGCACCCTCAAAGCTGGGCTACACCTTCACCAAGTGGAGCTTGACCGAAGATCAAATCAAGGCAAAGATTACAGCAGGCGAGAAGCTTATTACTGTAACGCCGGTTTATGAGAAGAATAGCTATTCGTTCACAGTTACAGTTAAATATCCGACAGGTACGTTGGCAGACGATACCTACAGCGGAGCGCAGGGAAGCGGTCTGACTGTTACTGCAAAGGATATTGATGGCAAGGTATTCACTCACTGGGCGGATGAAAGCGGCAATATCCTCAGCTATGAGAAGAGCTACTTCATTCAAATAGCATCTGATGTAACTCTGACTGCAAACTATGCAGATGAAGCTGTATCTGCTCAGCCGGTAATTGCTATTACTTCTAAGTATGCTGATGTGGTTGACGGCAAAAACAAGGTATCATTCGTAGCCACAAGAAGTGTGCCTGAGAATTACACAGTTGTTGAACATGGCGTTCTATATGGCATAGATTCGTTACTGACAGCTGATACAATGATTCTTGGAAGTGCGAAAGTATTAAAAGGACAGTCAAGCACTATAAGCAACAATGGTGTTTATACTATGAATATTTCTGTGGGAAATATGACTGGTACTCCTGTATATGCAAGGGGCTATATGATAGTAAGAAATAACCAAACTAATAACATTGAGACTATCTACTCA
>CALDFS010000143.1 GCA_937942105.1 uncultured Ruminococcus sp.
TCGCTTTCAGCGTCTTCAAGCCTGCAAAGCCTCGAAAGTATATCCTCAGCAATCTCGTCCCCGGTTCTGTCATCCCGGTTTGTCTCGGCAGGGTAGATTTTATCAATAAATCTCACGGTAGGGTGGTTACCGCCCGCATATCTCGCCGTATTAAAGGCAATGTCTTGCAAAGCGTCGGTAATATAAACACGATATGTCAGTTCCCGGGCTTGTCTTTCAAGCTCGGCTTCGGCATATCGCAGAATAAGCTTAATGTTCCCCGCCCTTATCCTTCCTGTACAGCCGATGAGGGTTTCATATCCCCGCTCGGCTGCAAGGATGTAAAAAGGCGGGTAATCTCCGGGTCACTCAGAAGCTTGATTATATTAATCGGCAATGATATAACCGAAATCTCGTTCGGGTCGTCCCCCAAAGCTCTTATAATCGCCTTGACTGCCCCACGGTGATTTTTCAGAAGCAGTCTGCCAAGTCTGAGCTTAGATACCCCCTCCGCCCTTGCTTTTTTTATCTCCTCATCGGCGATAATCTCGCTTATAGGGTCGATTATCTCCGCAAGCACGTCAAAAGCCTCATCGCCCTTGATTTCCGAAAGCATTCTCATTTTTATTCACCAACCCTTCAAGCCTTGGCGGTCTCGTCAGCCTTAACAGCTCTCGCCGCCTTGGTCGCCGCTGTTCCCGCCTGAACGTAAACCTCAAACGGCACCTTGTCTATGTCCGTTATAGAGTAGTGCGCCTTATAGCTGAAAGCCGCCTTGCCCTTCTGCTTGTCCTCAGATTTGATGTTAAAGCCGTCCTCGGTCAAAGCATTAATCATGTGAATAGCCGCAAATCCGGCTTTTTCTCCGGTGTTTACCCTCGAATAGTCGCCTACCCACCACAAATCCTCAAAGTCCGAAAGCTCTAAATGGTTTCGCGGCGTAAGCTTGTTCCCATCAACATCTGCGGCGCCCAGCGCACTTTTAACGTTTTCTGCGGATATGGTAACATATGTGCCGCTCAGCGTAATCTCCCACTCCGAAATGTCCTTTAACTCTTTTGTGTTCTTTGGGCAGTTGTCTATATCCTCGCCCCAGTCGATATAATTGGGCTTAGCCTTAAAATCCAAACCGCCCGAGGTTGCGCCTAAAAGCGCCTCAACTTTAAGGGTAGCAGGGTCAAAGCTCTTAACCAGTATTCCGGCGTTAAACTGTATCTGCTCAAAGGTGTTTTCGGGTATTTTAGTAAATAGCATAGTTATTTCTCTCCTTTTAGTATTTTGTCAGAAACTCCGCAGAAAGATTAATATACTTCCTGCGGATCCTATCGTCCTGCGCATCGCGCATATTCTGCTTCAGGGGCGAGCCGTATTTAAGCCATATAAGCCCTTCGTCGCATTCAAGGGTGATACCGCCAAAGCCTATAGCTCTTAGTATCTCATTTGCCTTTGCGTCGCATTCAAGCCAGTCCCTGCCGTCTCTGTACCACAGATTAACCACCACCGAAGTCTCACCGGAATTCCAGCTTCCGAAATCGGCGGAATAGGTCAGGTAAGGAAACCTCGTCTCAGTCGTTTCAGGTGCCTCAGGCATTTCGCTCTCGTCAAGGCAGGTGCTTTCCTCATATACCGGTATATCAAAGCCCGCAAAAAAGTTATAAAAAGCTCCGTTAGCCGTCAATTAATTGCACCTCCAATTTGTAAATCTCGCAGGAAGCCGCGCAGTATTTCAGCGTCGATGTCGGGGGCGGTCTGTTGTCTCCGGGGTTCGAGGTAATACGAAAGCAAACGCCGTCGCCAGCCCTCATAAACACATCGTGATAGCCTATCCCCGCTCTTATGGGGATATATGCCGTGTAAACGTCCTTAACCCCCTGAGCCATTGCAGTTTTAGCCTGAATAGATCTGTCAAATGCAACAGCCGCGCAAAAGCCTTCGCCCCGCCTTGCATATGTGTAAATGTTTCCGTCCGCGTCGCGCTCCTTTTCAAAGCTTATCTTAAAGCAGTCCGCCATCTGTGCTTCAACAAGTGTCATGCAGCCTGTGCCCCCTTATTATATTTTTCTCCATCGGTTCAGCTTCTGCCTGAATACGCTCTGCCAGCTGGTGCAGGTGCCGCCCCTGTAGTCCGCAACCTTTGTGTATTGGTATCCTCCGAAGGATTCCGAAATAAAAGGGGAGGGCTTTGCGGCGTCCGAAGAGTTATAAGTCTCTATCTCGTCAACCAGCTTCAAAAAATCAGCCGGGGGCTTTAACAGCCACACAGCGCCGTCAAAGATTTCAGCCGGCGAAAAAATATAGCCGAACTTATAAACTCCATCGTTGAACACGCTCCCTATAACTCTTATATACTGTCCCTTAGGAACAATATCCGAAAGCTCAGTCCGCTCCTTTTTGCCGTCCTCTATAACGCTTATACAGCCGTTTTCTATAATCACCCTGCCTATAAGCTTTTTATCGCAGAACCAGTTTCTAAGCTCTGCGCATACCTCGCCTATCATGCGCTCCGCCCTCCTCTCTTAGTCCTCCTCAGCGGCTTAAAAGGTGCACTTCATGGCGGCAATCTGCTTGCCGTCGGTAACCTTTGCTCCGTAAACGTGCAAGCCCTTAACGGCGTCTGCAAAGCGCTTTTCGGGGCGGTAGGCATTTGTTTCTATTATCTGCTCTGCATATATGCAGGCGTTTTTCGATTGTGCTGTTACAGTAAAGGTGCTGCCGTCGACAGCGCAGTTGTTCGATTCAAAAATCTCAAACCCTGCAATAGTGCCGATAAAGCCGTTTCTTGCCGCCTTCTCAGCCTGTGCGCCGCCTCCTGCCGTGAATCTCGCGTCCTGCAAAATCAAAGCATAAGCTTCGGGCGGAATAACCAATGTTCTGCCCTCGGTGGGAACGTTAGCCTTATCCAAAAGCATTCTCAGCTTTACTATGTTTTCGTAGATGTTGTCCGCAGTCAAAGCCACAGCGGTTGTTCCGCCAATAACGTTTGAGGCGTCAACTCCGTCCGCCAGTGTTTTAAGTATGTACTTGTCTGCCAGATCCGAAAGCGCGTATGCGCTCTTTTTCATAGCCTTATCCATCAGCTCGCCCGCCGCCTGGGCAGCGTCAACGTCGTCAATCTGGAAGTTGAAGTATTTCGCCTGAGATATTTCAAGCGTCTCGTCGTTGGTCTCCAGCGCCTCAGGCTCGTTGATATCGGTGTTTCTGGTGTAGTCATGCACCGAAACCGCACCGATGGTGTTGATGTGCACGGTATCGCCCTTCTTCTTAATCTGACCCTCATAGTCGCGGTTTACAAGGTTCACCGCAACATGAACGTTCTCCAAGGCGTTCAAAAGCCTTGCACTCCAAAGCTCGGGTATAAAGTTAGTAACTGCCATAATTTAATCTTCTCCTTTTTTCAGTGATTCTATGATTTTATCATAGTTTTCGTTGATTTCCTTTGCCGACATCTTCCTTATGTCGTCCCTGGTAAAGCTCTTTCCGACTTCCTTTTTAGGCGGATTTGAAACATTCGCCCCCGATTTGCGGGTAGTCTCAATGATATCTCCGAAATCGGCTTTTATCTGCTCTCTTAGCTTTTCCTCGCCTTTAAGCTTGCCGTTTTCGTCGACCTCCAGTCCTTCAATATCAGAAAACTTTACCGCTCTTTCAATCCACTTTTCGCCGATTCCCTCCGACTTAAGCAATTCTTTGTAAAGAGCCGCCTTGCCCGCTTTGCTTTTTTCAGCCTCCACCGACAATTTGTAATTGTCAAACTGATTTTTAAGGTCGTCGTAGTCCTCCTTATTCACTTTATCCGCCGAGCCGTTCTTCGCCGCGTCTAAAGCTTCGTTCAACTGCTTCTGAACGCCGTCGAGCTTATCCGCCTTCTCCTTCAGTGCGTTGGTCACCTCCAGATGAGCCTCGATAATCTCGTCGATTTTTTCCTCGTCTATGCCCATTGCTTTGAGCATCTTTCGGGTAAATGCCATTGTTTTTTCCTCCTTCATTTTCTTTAGAAGATGATATATCAAAGCCGGGCAGTAGAATCCCACTGCTCGGCTTTTCTAAAACGCATTGCCTCGCGTTTTATTCAAAATTTGTTTGACACAGCATATCGAATGTGCTATACTTAACTTAGTAAAGGAGCTGAAAAATATGCCTGCGATATCCATGTTTTACGGAATAATAATCAGAATGTACACCAATAACGAGCATAACCCGCCGCACTTTCACGCCACATATCAGGGCTACAACGCAACATTTACCCTTGACGGCGAAATAGATAAAGGCGATATGCCCAAACCGCAAAGAAAATATATTGCCGCTTGGGCGGAACTTCACAAGGATGAACTCTTAGCCAACTGGGAACTTGCAATGAACGACGAACCCCTGTTCAAAATCGCCCCGCTCCGCTGAAAAAGCAATATAACGTCTACGAAAGGAGAACACCCCATGAATACTCCTGCCTGGGTAGTAAAAGAAGTGCAGCCGCAAAAGGATTACACCCTGCTTATCACATTTGCAGACGGTGCTAAAAAGATTTATAACGCCCGCCCCCTGCTTGATAAAGCCATATACTCCCCGCTGAAAAGCCCCGCTTTCTTCCTAACAGCCAAAGCCGAGTGCGGCACCGTCGTCTGGAACGATGACATAGATATAGCTCCCGAACATCTTTACGAATGTTCGCGCCCGGTATAGAATTCAAAAGCCCCGTCTTAACAGGCGGGGTATTTTTCATCCTTTCTAAAACGCATTGCCTCGCGTTTTATTCAAAATTTGTTTGACACAGCATTGCTGTTGTGCTATACTTAACTTAGTAAAGGAGCTGAAGCTATGCCGAAAAATAAATTGGTTGCCCCTGTTGTAAAATGGGTTGGTGGAAAGCGCCAGCTATTAGATGAAATCACGCCCTTACTTCCTAAGCGAATTAATGCCTACTGCGAACCGTTTTTGGGCGGAGGCGCAGTTCTCTTTTCTATTCAACCCTCAAAGGCAGTCGTTAATGATCTCAATGCGGATCTTATAACCGTTTATGAGGTTATTCGCGATGATGCCGAGGATCTGATAGAATCGCTGAAAAAACACAAAAATACATCTGAGTACTTTTATGAAATGCGGGATGTTGATAGAGACAAAGCAAGCTATCAAGCTTTATCAAAGGTCGAAAAAGCGTCCAGGCTTATTTACTTGAATAAAACTTGCTTTAATGGTCTGTTCAGAGTAAACTCATCCGGGGAGTTTAATTCCCCTTTTGGACATTATAAAAATCCTAATATTGTAAACGAGCCTGTGTTAAGAGCCGTAAGCAAATATCTTAATGCAAATAATATTACATTCTATAGCGAAGATTTCGCGCAGACACTCAGCCGAATCGGAAAAGACGTATTTGTTTATCTCGACCCGCCTTATGATCCTGTTTCAGATACAGCAAGCTTTACTGGCTATAGCAAAGGTGGATTTGACAGAAACGAACAGCTTCGCCTGAAGAACTGCTGCGACAGTCTCACACAACGTGGTATTAAATTCCTGCTTTCAAATTCTGCAACTGAATTTATAAAAAATTTGTATCATGAATATGATATTACCATTGTAAAGGCAAAACGAGTAATCAATTCGGATGCAAGCAAGCGCGGAGCCATCGAGGAGGTACTCATCAGGAACTATGAGACTGAATGATATTGCATGGGAAAATTTGTTCGATAAATACCGAATTCTCACGGAAATTGAACGGAACGGTCAGTTTGTCATCTCGGCAAACCAGATTAAGGAATTCCGAGAGCCGAGATTAATGACGAAATTCGACCACAAAGTAAATCTTCCAGTAATTTTTGCAGAAAATAATTTAGCCATTTTGCCAGTAACTCGCGGAGCCTATATCATTGCTCCATTCTCAGCATACAAAGAGTTTGAAGAACCGGATAATAACGCTCAGCGAATCTCTATTCCCGCACACATTCAGAGCTTGATGCCGCAATTCATTATAAGCGAAGCGATTGCTTTGAATTGTGCCAATGCCTGTGGGATACTTAATGATTTTTTAGAAGATGACGCACTTGTTCCGACAGTCAACGGACGGATGAGTTCCGGCAGATTTGGATTTAATATAGATACAGCTTTCAGCACAAAATATGTTATAGTTGATAATTCACAGATTGAAATCGACGCCGCATACGAGGGCATCAACTATCTTTCGCTGTTTGAAGCCAAAATGGATCTGTCAGATGATTTTCTTGTAAGACAACTTTATTACCCTTTGCGCACTTGGGCAAGTAAGGTTACAAAGCCCATAAAGTCTGTTTTTATGATTTATTCCAACGGTACATTCAGTTTATACCAGTATCAGTTTGAAGATATCAGAAACTACAATTCGCTTTATCTGGTCAAGCAAAAGAACTATGTCATAACGACAGAGATTTGTTTGCAGGATATTGAAAATCTTTTGATAACTGTTCCATTGATACCAGAGCCGGATATAGCATTTCCTCAGGCAGATCGTATGTCCAGAATAATTAACCTGATTGAATTGCTCAACGAAAAGCCAATGACACGGCAGGATATCACATCAGAATACGCTTTTGACGAACGTCAGACAAATTACTATACTGATGCCGCAAGATATTTGGAGCTTGTTGAAAAAGGTCAAAATGATGATGGCAGAATTCTTTTTTATCTATCTGACAAGGGACGCCGCATTATGCAATTGGAGTATAAGGAACGTCAGCTCGCAATAGCAGCACAGATATTAATGCACAGGGTGTTCAATGAAGCATTGAAATTACATCTGCAATGTGGGGAAATGCCCGATAAACAAACTATTATTCAAATTATGAAAAACTCAGATCTTTACCGCGTTGAAGCCGACAGCACGTATTTGCGGCGCTCTTCCACTGTCGTTGGATGGGTAAATTGGATTCTGGGAATTATAGAGGAATAATGATTCAAAATTGAGTCTGAATACCCAACCGTGTAAATGTCAATAATCCCCACAAGAAAACATGGAGGTTATTGAACATGAAAAACAGAACACACGGTTTGAGCGAAA
>CALDFS010000144.1 GCA_937942105.1 uncultured Ruminococcus sp.
AGTATTGGCTAAGTTTTGATGATTATTGCGTTTACACGGTTTATTTTTCGGAACCTGCTTTTTCTGATTGTATTATCGATATTGACAGTTTGTTTTCGCCGGCTCGAGACTACCAGGATTTCATAGTTCAACCATGTTATACAAACTGCATGCATGAATTGCGTCTTAATATTAATCCTTGGTCATTAATTGCTTATCTTCCCCATGGCCCAAATCCTTCTAGCTATTTATATAGTACTCGCTATTCATATGATACTCGTTTTTTATATCCTCCTCACCCAGCAGTACTTCAAAAAATCATATCTGGGTTTGAATTGCCGTTCCCTGAATCTCTTTCAATTTATAATGATAGTTTGCGTTCTGGCCCGATTGTGAAATCCTACAATGGACAGGTGAAATATGAATATTCTGACGAGGTTGAATTTCATTATGCCTTATTTAATAAGATTAAAGCTTGTCCCACACCTGACGCAGATAAATTCTTCATGGATATAGCGGACGGAGATTTAAACATTGTCGAGCGAATATACCAAATGATCGGATATATTCTCATACCCGGGAATGAGGCAAAGGCATATTTTCTGCTTCAGGGAGAAAGCGATTCCGGCAAGAGCGTACTCGGTAAATTTCTTGAGGGATATTTTCCTCCGGAGCTTGTTACATCTCTTGACATTTCAAGACTTGGAGAACAGTATTTGCCGAAAGAATTGGCTACAAGCTGCCTGAATCTGAGCATGGACTTGCCGAACGGCAAGATGTCGGCAAAGTCGGCTGCTACCCTTAAAATGCTTACAGGTGACGACCTGATTACCCATGAAGTCAAGTATAAGGATGCAAAGCCGTACAGATGCAGGTGTAAATTTGTATTTTCAACAAACTTTCCTCTTGAAATGACAGTATATGACGAAGCTTTTCTGAACAGAACTGTTTGTATTCCGTTTACGAAAACAATTCCAAAGGAAAAGCAGAATGCACAATTATTGTCTAAGCTGAATGCAGAAAGACAAAACATAACCATCAAAGCAATTTTGCTGTATTATTTTCTGAGGAAAAATAATTACAAGTTTTCCGGAGCTGGCAAAATCAAGCCCAAAGTTAATTACCGCATGGATATCAATGAAACCATAAAGGCGTTTATTGATACAAAGTGTAGTATTACATACAATAACAATGATTATGTTTCAACTCGGGATTTGTATAATGCATATATTGAGTTCTGTAATGACAGTGGAATAACATATAATGGCAATATGAATGGCTTTTCTCAGAGAGTACATAATCTGTGCTATCCGCATATAGAATCAGACCGAAAGCGCGAAAATAATGAACATATACGCGGATACAAGGGAATAAAGGTATGTACAAAACCATATGTTGTCTCAAAGGAATCCGAAGAATAATGCCTAAAATAGAGTATGGATTAGAAGAGTGCAGATTTTCTGTGCTCTTCTTTTATAATTCGACATATTCATTATGTGCATGAGCTCTTGCCGATACCTCAAATATGTCTTCGAAACACGCCCCTCTGTGCCGAATGTGTCAAGCTTTTTGCAAAACTTTTTTCTGAAAAAGTCCTTCCAAAAAATAGTTTTCAAAAAAGCCCGGCACAACCGGCACAAAGAAAAAGTAGTTTTTCAATCCTCCACATACATATAAGTAACCCACACAGCACAAATCGGTAAGCTCAAGAAAGCAAACGCGCCGCCTTGTATAACAGCAAGATAGCATTTGTAATTTATGGTTTGTGTTTTTTGTAATATATAAGAATCACCATCTTGCGATATCCTTAACTGTGCCGAATGTGTCAAGCTTTTTGCAAAACTTTTTTCTGAAATAGTCCTTCCCCAAAAATAGTTTTCAAAAAAGTTCAGCACAACCGGCACAAACCAAAAAGTAAAACTTTAATCCTCCTTGTACATATCAGTAAGCCTTTGATTGCCGGTAACCGTTGCAGTCGTTTACTTACCGTATCAGGCTAATAATTATGAGGAGGATATTGCCATGTTCAATATCAATTCAATTTCAGAAGAAAACGTAAACGCAGAAAACAATCAACCGTATAACAATCCGGATAATATGTGCTATCCCACGCCGTATGTCAATCAGCCGTCGCAAATAATGCAGCAGCCCGATTATCAGGGAGGAATCCTTGATGAAATCAGACCCCAGGAACCGAACAAGGATGCAACCCGGTACGAAATGACCGTAACGCTTCTGAATATCTACGGAATCAAGAGGTACAAAGGACGTTTTTACTTCTTTCATAAGAATCATTATGTACAGATATCCGAAGAATATCTTGGAATGATGATTTATGGAACGTTTGAGAAGCTTGTGAAGGAGAGCGGCAACTCGGACTTTGTCAATAACATCATTTCCGAGCTTAAGCGCAACCCATCAATTGCCATCAGCGATGATAATATCTGCACAACAAAGCTGGCCTTCAAAAATTATGTTCTTGACCTGTGCTCAGAATTCTTAGCTTCCCCGAATAAGAACGAAGTACTGCTGTATTCAATCAACGCAGATATCAGACGTGACATACTACAGATTCCGGGAGTATGGAACATCTCCACTCCCATTTTCGATAGCTTCCTTCACTATGTTACAGGCGGCGATAAAGCTCTCATAAAGCGCATATGGGAGATAATCGGGTATGTGCTCACACCGGATAATTACGGCAGGTCGTATTTCGTTTTTCAGGGAGTTCCCGGCAGCGGCAAGTCTACTCTTGAAAGGTTCATATCTAATATGTTCTCATATGGTTCGGTATTTCGTATAAGGGGGACGATTTCGGAGGGAGATTCTCTTTGCAGGGTCTTGAGGGTAAGGCGGTAATCATCGTGTCCGACCTCCCGGGCAGGGTGTTCTCAGAGGATACCGTAAGCATAATAAAGCAGATTTCGGGACGGGACTGTATATCCACTGATGTAAAGTACAGCGAACAGAGGTCTTTCAGAACCAATGCCAAAATGCTCTTCTTCACAAACAACGCCTTTATTCCAAGAACCATGGACTATGCGTTCAACAGCAGGGCGGTTTGCGTGCCGTTCAGATATGCTGTCGATAAATCTGAGCAGGATTTTGAACTGGACTATAAGCTGGCGTCTGAGATGGATGCGATAGCTACAAAGGCGATGATGTACTACTTTGAGCTTCGTGACAGACACTATGTATTCAGCGGCGATTACCGGCTGAACGACTGCGTGCAAGGCATAGACTTCTCCGACAACGACGTCACCGCCGTAGGCAGTTTTATCAACGAGTACTGTTATCAAGACCCCGATGGCTGCATATATGTAAGCGATGCATATGATCTGTTTTGCAGAGTGAAATATTCCATCTCTATGAACAAGTTTTCAAACTGCTTTCAGAATATCCTTTCCGGCAGGTTCGGAGCTTGGCAGAAGCGCAGAAGGAAAACGCCGGATGGCAACCCTCAGAGCTGTGTTGTTGGAGTATCTATGAGGTGGGATATGGCAGCGAATCAGGGAAAATCTTACCTGGACGAGGGATACGTTGAGCTTCAAAAGCAATCGTAAACAGTCAAGGTTACAAAAAAGCCTAAATAAATATGCCAATTCCGGAAAAACCGCATGAATATGGGATTTGACGATATAAAAAAGTGTCATGAAGTATATATATTAAGACAAAAAATTTTTATGTTTATATTCTGAACTTTATGTTTTCTTGAAGACTTACTTTCATGGCTCGGATGAGAGGAGAAGAGCGGGTGAAGGAATCATTCTCCTGCACCCGCTCTTTTACTTTTTGGGGTAGCTATTTCTCCAACTATCAAGATACTCAACCACCGCAGACTTAGGGATCTTCCAATTTATACCTATCCCGAGTACCGGTATAACTTCCTTGTTCAAGAGGTCTCATATACCGCCCCCTCTGCCGATGTCCAGAATCTCTTTTAGGTGTCCACTCTCACCACATTGATAGGTGAAAATGTCAGCATATAGGTAAGTGCAGTTTCAGTACACCGGTAAGTCTCACATGGCATAAAGAGCCAAACGACTGTAGAATATATTGATTTCAAGGGACGGTGAAATCTGCGCACCCTTGTGCCCCCTTTACTGTCCGTGACGGAGCTTCAAAAAAGGCATTATGCATGCGGTTAATACAATCAAGATCCGATGAAGCCGTGTGACCAAGGCGTTCAGCTTAATGCTTTGCATTAATTCTCTGTTGATATTTTATGTATCAACCAAAGTTTTTTGCTTTTCGTAGTTGAGTAATTTAGACTCAAATCAGATAAAAGCTTGTTTACTGACTTAGCACTGTAGCCTTCCCATCGGTCTCTTCTTTTCGTAATTGGTCTTATCCCCAAATGCTGTATATGTGTCTGAACTATTTTGCACTTGATGGGACTGAACTCATCGACCGTTAATGGCTTATCGACGTTATCATCCAATGCTTTGATAACTTCGGACAGCATTCTATCTTTATTTATCTTTGCGTTTGTAGATGACTCTAATATTTGGCCGCTTATATTTTTGTCTAACCACTCGGCTATTGTCCACTTATATGAACCGGCGAAAAGCTTTAGGAAGTCAGCTTTCTTTGCAACAACTCCTAAAGTATAAGCGTTTACAGAATATAATCCCATTTTCTCAATATAGAATAAGGATTTGACTATTTCATTTCTCTGATTTTTTTCTATCGACCCCTTTATAGATAAATACATATATATTGTTCTAGATAGTAATGAATGTATGCCCGCTGCGTCTTTGGGATTTTCTTTGTCTGTTAGTTCAGATTGAAATTCTTGATAGATTAAATCACTTATACTTTTACTTTGTACAGGTGGATTTATAATATAGTGCTGTTTCATATCATTGAATTCTGGTGAGGTTGAAAAAGACATAATTATATCAAGTGTGTCCTTTGTGAGAACTTTCTCCCATACATCAAATGTTTTTTCAAATACTGCGTTATCATTAATAAAAGTACTAAGAATTTTTAATAAATTAGGGGAATCCATTCCCATATGCATAATTATCGCAATGATTCTACTAAGAGCCTCAGCACTATATATTATCGATAATGCTAACAATACGTTTTGAGCATATCTAGCCCAACGGCGACTGAAGTTTTCAACGCTCGGAACCCATGCCCATATAGTAATGCCGGCTTCTTTGTTTAGCAATCGTTTTCTGCCAAGTGCTTGGATAAACTCTGTCCTGTCAGTATAGAAAACAACGATATTCTTAACGGCCTCATCACAAATATTGATTCCGTTGTCAAGAACCTGAGTGG
Organism: uncultured Ruminococcus sp.; assembly: GCA_937942105.1. Taxonomy (GTDB): domain Bacteria; phylum Bacillota; class Clostridia; order Oscillospirales; family Ruminococcaceae; genus Faeciplasma. The sequence goes on from CALDFS010000144.1 coordinate 5,266, forward strand.
TTATTAGAACAGGTTGGCTGAATTTTTCATACTGTATTATATCATTTCTTACTTTTTGCGGTTCGGATGTATCTCTGTCAACATATGCTGCGGATACACCAGCTTCTTTTAATAACTTCTTGAGGGCTTTGCCTTCGTCTTTGCTGTCAACAAAAACAATCCATTTATTATCTTTTGACGGTGGCGGATCCATTATATTTAAAACTGCAGCAGCTTTTGAAATCCGCTTGTTTTGCAGCTTAGCTTTGCTTATTAAGCTATCATTATCGGAAGCACCGGGCACTAATTTTGCGGCGATGGCCGCCTTGGAACTTGTTTCCAAATCAAAAAACTTTAGTTCGTACTTTGAATAGTCAGGCTTTATTATGTAATGATGAAAATGAAATTCCTGACTAAGTATATTAAATCGTTCATTTTTTATTTGTTTTATGGGATTATATATGTTTAACTTATATGTGCTTTCTTCATATTTCTGTATGTAATCAATAATGTCCCAGCTTGTAGCAGTGATATATATTCGTATGACTTGCTTAAAAACATAAGGTATATAGTTGACAAGATATCCGCAAAAGCTGTTAAATTCAGCATCAGCATATAAAAAATGAATCTCGTCAAAAACGGCATATCGTAGCTTTGAAGTCCAATCTTTAATTTTTCGTACTTTTTTACCGTTTTTATCTGATTTTAACCGTCCTGAACTAAAAATACTATATAGGCTTTGATATGTAATAACACAAACAGGACCGATGAATATCGTGTTTTTGTTAATCTTGTCTTTCTTAAGCGTTCCTAAAGCTTCGGGCTTATGTTCATTTATAATGTCATAGATTTTCCTTTTTTGTTGCATATTCAAAGCAATCCTGTTGCTGATAAGCAATACGTTTAAATCATCCTCCAACGCTTTTACTATGATTTTTTCATAAATGAAGGTGGTCTTACCCGTCCCCGTTGGAGCATCTATGAAAACATAATCTCCATCCCGCCATTGTTTATAATCTTCCCCGATAGCTTCTGATACATACATGAATGGAAATTCTTTTAATACTTCCTCGTGATGTGGAAGCATATCGCTCAGCTGACTAACAAATACATTTGACAATGTATCATCCCACGAAAATATATTTGTCATTATTATATCAAAAAAATACAGTACTTTCAATATGTGCGATGATAAGTGATGCTTTTTTTGCCTGATGCGCAAGCACATGATGGTTCTTCTCGAACACCGCCAATATGTGCCGGATGTGTCAAACATTTTATAAAACTTTTTTCTGAAGAAGTCCTTTCAAAAATAGTTTTCAAAAAAGCCTGGCACAACCGGCACAAATCCCAAAGAAATCTTTAATCCTCCATATATCAGTGAGTCTTTGAATGTATATAACCACTATCGAATCTGGGGAATCTTGCAATGACGGCGGGTACGTCGCCGCACAAAATTAGTCGTAAACAACCAAGGTAACGAAAAAATCGAAATAAAAACGCCAATGCCTGCAAAACCGCATGAATAGGGGATTTGACGAAATAAAAAAGTGTCATGAAGAATATATATATTAAGACAAAAATTTTTATGCTTATATTCTGAATCGTATGGCTTATGAGTGACTTGGTCTTTATTGTTCAGACAAAAGGAGTGGGCGCAGGAATCATCATCCTGCACCCACCTTTTTACTTTTTAGAATACCCATTTCTCCAACTATTAAGATACTCAATCACCGCAGACTTGGGAATCTTCCAGTTCCTGCCTATCCTCAGCGCCGGTATAACTCCTCTGTTCAAGAGGTCATAAACCGAACCTCTGCCGATGTTCAGAATCTCTTTCAAGTCTTCTATAGTCAGCACATCTTCGTATTGTTCAAGCATAAACATTATACCTCCTTAATTGTTTTTTACATCTATGTTATGTTTTTGGTAAGTTCTTATCATTGAGATTTATATGTACGTTTAATGAATTGTTTTGTTAAAGACAGTCTCAACCGAACTAACATAAGGGTAAAAAATATCCCTTAGGAGGAAAAAGCATGCCAAGACCTAAAGCAGATTATAAAGAGGTTATAGCCTTCAGAGAAAGCATCCCACAAAAGCAGACAAACTACTGGACAGAAAAAGACGAGCTTGAATCCATGTTCTACAGTGGCATAGGAATTACAGAGATGGCGCTGCACTTCTCGAGAAGCGAGCCCGCGATCATCAATATGCTCGACAGCATGAAGCTCTACGTAAAAATGACCAGAAACAGAAGCACAAACAGCAGTAACAAATGTCGGTGTCCCAGATGCGAACACTTTCAAAACCGCAGATGTATATTGAACCATCCCTGTGAAAAGAAACACATGAAGCTTCAATAATAGGGATTTCTCCGTTATTCTCTTTATTCTCAATTGTATATTATCCCCATGTAGCACGGGGCGACGCACCCCGGAACATAAACTAAAACACATGGAGGTAATAGCGTGAAAGAAATATCTCCCCAACCAAATAAAGGCATAACAAAAAAGCCCTGCAACAAAGCATTTTTTTGCAAGGC
>CALDFS010000145.1 GCA_937942105.1 uncultured Ruminococcus sp.
CCTCCCGGTTGACATAATAACATGTTTTTTGTGAAAAGTAAATGCTGTTGCCGTGTTTCCATAACTTTTTGGTATTGACAAACAGTGAACTATATGCTATTATATATTATCATATAGCTATCATTTTCATAAATGTAATTATTCTTTCATGCGAAGTAAAATATGTGCTGGCTTTTTATATCATGCACATATCCCAAAATAATAATCCTATAGCATGTATATTTACTTTCGCAATTATGCATAAATATCACCATTTTTCTTTCGGGCATATATTAAATCCTGCCAAAATTGCGCTTTGCGCGATTTTGAAGAGCATTCATGGCGGCTTTCTTCTATCATATCTGCGAGCACGGCTAAGCAATCTCCAATCTGCTTTTCCGATGAAATAAGTATTCCCCTTATTCTCAGAATATTATACATTGAAAGCCGTCCATGCTCCATTAAACGCGCTGTTATCCACTTTATCCTGATTTTGCATTATATCCGTTCTAATAATTCATATAAAGCTTCCTGTAATCACCGAAAACTATCATCGCGTTAGTTTTTTGGTGATTTTTTATTGCTTTTTCGCGATATATCGCGATTTTCCACCCGGTTGCGTATCCCACTGTATTGAAGAGACTTTTGCATTGTCCCCACATTAGGTGTTTTTCGGGATTTTTTGCGGGATCGCTGCGCCGCAAATCTGGAATGCTGCATAAAAATATGCAGAAAACCGCCCTCCGCTTTTTATCAGGGAGGGCAGCAAGGCGGCGGTATTTTATCTGTGACCGCCGTATTTTTGTTTGTCATTGCGCAGTGCCTTTCCAGCATCTTGGAAATACCTTCGCTCGGCAGTTGTGCTTCTGCATAAATCGTAATATTTTTTGCAATTGCAGGGTGGATGCGCCAACCTTTATTTTGGCTTAGGCACCGCCATAAGATACTTCCGAAGTTTAACGTAAGCATGCTCATGCCACACTAAAAAAGCGGAAAGCTTTTATCTATTACATAAAACTCAGCCGAATTTATTTCTTGAATCTGAAAATATTCCAAGAAAGCGGCTTTACGTGAGCAGAAAGGATTCCACCGTCTGCCTTAGATTCCGCATTTGTCTTGGGAAGAAGCGCGTTGGGGTTGTCAAATGTATTCTTTAGCTTGAAATCATCGGTATACATTTCGATATGCTCCGCGAAGCCATAGCCTGCAAATCCCGAAAAATCAAGCGAAATCGGGTATTCGTTCTTGTCGCTGCGATTGATGACGAATACGTTCAGCTCGCCGTTTTCATCATCCCATGCCGTTGCGGCGTCAACGTAGTTAAGCCCTTCCTTGGTGGCGTACTGCGAATTATCATCAATCGCATAGCCTTCAATATCAAAGGTTTCACCCTCAACTGTAGTCTGCATGGATGTTCCCCTGCCGTACTTCATCAACTGGGTCATAACATAGTGCGAGCCGGAGCGCCAAACGTGGTCATGGTTTGAAGAGCAGAGCGCGCCCAAGCCCCCTGTCATGCAGGCAATCTTTACCCTGTCCGCGTGGCGAAGGAAGGCAAGAATTGTTGATGCCATTGTAAGCGCGGGAATCATATCTCCGCCGGGCCACTCACGCGTGGGCATATTGTCGGGGTCGTGAAGGATATATTTGCGGTTGGGGTCGAAACGGTAATGGTCTGCAACCATGTTATGATATCCGTATCCCGGGCGAAGCTTTGCGCACGGGCGGGACATTGTGCCGTATTCGTCAAAAGAAATCATCAGCTTTTTGGGCGAGCGGCACTTTGCCTGAATCAAATCACACAGGGCTGCCTCGGTGGTGATGAAATCCTCATAGAACGCCGAACCGCCCAAAAGTGCCTCATAATTGCCGGGAGGGGCTACGTGATAGTGGTGGAGTGACACATAATCCACCGCCTCATAGCACTGCTCCAGCACATCCTGGTCCCACTGCGGCCAGTGAGCCATAAACGGCGCTGACGAACCGCAGACAGCTGTTTCAATCGAACCGTCTATCCACTTGATTGCCTTTGAAAGCTCGTTTACGGTTACTCCGTAGCCGCGTGGGTCTTTATCCCATGATCCAAGCTGCCAGGGTCCGTCCATCTCGTTGCCTAAATACCATGTTTTAACTCCGTAGGGCTTTTCGTGACCGTTCTTTCGGCGAAGGTCAGACCAGTATGTTCCGCCCTCGTGATTGGTGTATTCCACCAAGTCAATAACATCCTTAGCCGAGCCGGCACCAAGGTTTACGGTATACATAGCCTCGGTATTTACAAGCTCCGCCCATTTCAGATATTCGTCATGACCGACCTCGTTGGTTATGTACTGGTGCCACGCCATATCAAGGTGAACCTTGCGCTCCGACTTGGGACCTATTGAATCCTTCCAGTCCCAGCAGGAAACAAAGTTTCCGCCCGGCAAACGGCAGGCGGGCATTCCAAGATCCTTCAAGCCGTCAATAAAATCCCTGCGGAAGCCATTTTCATCCGCCGTAGGGTGCTTGGGGTTGAACATAGTGCCATTTACCATAGTGCCTATCGGCTCTAAGAAGGTCGAGTAGAGCTGCGGGGATATCTCCCCTATTTTAAACGCGGGGTGAATTGTGATTTTTGTGTTTTGAGCCATTTGATTCCCTCCTGATTTTATTTTCAATTAGAGTACTAATTGATAGTATATATCATTCACCCGCATAAGTCAATATCAATATTGCCAATTTTACGCTATTGTATTTGTAATAAATCCCCGCCCGCATTTCCATTCAATCAGAATAGGAAGCGGGCGGGGATTTATTGATTTTAGGGAGTTGTGTAACCTGAACTTCTTAGCTCATTTAAAAGTGCTATTCTGCACACCTTTCAAATACATAGAACCCGGGATTCATGCCGCCGAAGGTGTAGTCCCCCGACTTCCATTCGATAAATAGATACTCCTTTCCGGCAAGCTCTTTAAGGGTATATGCGCTTGCTGTGCTCATCGGCTTGTTGATAAGATACCCCCTTGTCCAAACGTTTACGGCATCATCGCAGGTGGCTCTTCCGCCGCAGACGATTTTGCAGCTGCCGTTCCCGCAAAACTCGATTCCCTCAAAGAAAAGCCCGCCGCCGGAGCGGATATTATCCGGCTCGAAATCATCGATTCTTCGGACTGCATCAACAGATTTCCACCTGCCCAACACCCGCTTGTCGTTTACAAACGGCTTGTTAATATCATCCTTTCGGCGGATGTCCTCTTTGGTATAGCGCTTGCTGTCCAGCTTTCGCAGGGCGATTGGAGTGGTTTTGCCATCCTTCAGATAATCGTACGACTTGAAATTGATTATCATATAAAGGTCGTCGCCCCGCTGTTCAATGCGATAGTCGTTCGCGAATGCCTGCGAGCCGTTTTTAAATATGAACTTCCCCTTAGTCCAGCCGTAGCACCAATATCTCTCGCCGTTCGGCAGAAAATACACTTCCTTCTTGGTTCCGCCGATATTCGAGCAATTGCTGCCGTTTTCACGCTCTCCAAGCACCTGCCATCTTCCTATTGCCTGTTCATCATTTTCAAATGGCAGATTCACGTCTTCAATAAGCGGTTTAAAATTGTTATTCATTAAATTTCCTCCAGACATAATCAGTCTTAATGCCTCGAGATTATGAAGGGTTTGTTCGAGCTTGAAGCGTTTTTCATCAAACATCTGCAAAACTGCTTCCTCATTGCCGGAATATAGCAGAGTCTTTATCTCGGAAAGCGAGAATCCTGCGGATTTTAAGCTTTGAATTTGCGTAAATACCGCTATCTGTGATTCGTCGTAATAGCGGTATTCTGTAAAGCGATCGACATAACAAGGCTTTAAAAGCCCCAGCTCGTCATAATGCCGAAGCACGGAAATGCGCGTTTTGCAAGCCTTTGCAAACTCGCCAATTTTCATAATCTCACCTCGTGATATATTTTAATAAGGTACCTTATGTGAAGAGTGTAATCCTGAACTTAGGGTGAGAGTCAAGGGGAAAATTCAAACTTTTTAAATTCTTTCGGGATATCATCGCCGCACATCGGCATATTCAACACAATTTCAATCCCATCTCAATCCTGATGCCCTCCCTTTCCATATCGTTATTGGAATAGCAGCACTCGTCAAAGCCTATCATTGTATAGCCCTGCGAGATATAAAAAGCTATCGCCCCGGCGTTGCGCGACTGCGTTTCCAGCACCAGCGCACGCCGCCCTTCTTCCTTTGCGATTTGCTTTACGTGCTCCATCAGTGCGCTGCCTATCCCTATTCTTCTGTGGCGCTGATCCACCCACATCTCGGTGACTCTTAAGCGATGGTTCCACTCCGGGCAAGTCTCTATAGCGCCGACAAGGGTGTCCCCCTCAAAAGCGCCGTAGGCTATGGCTTCCTTCCAATCATCGTTGTAAAGGCAGTCGGACTGATGGTCGGGGTTGTGGAACGGTGTTTCAAACTTCTTTTTTGTGAAGTGAAAAACCCAGCCGTCTGGCGAATCCTCTCTTTCATAATCGTAATAGTATTGTGATGTATAGGAAAAATCGAGCATATAGCCCTTCCACTTTTGCTTGTCCAGAATCCTGATTTCCATATTATCGCCTTTCTTTTTGAGCTTTATATTAAAATTTTACTGCGTTTTTCGGGATGTGTCAAGGTGTATCGCCGCGTATTTCTGCGTAAAGGCTGTGTTCTCCCGCCCTGTGACAGATTTTACTGTAAAAACTATTGAAAAAAACACGGGATTGTTATATAATAGATTATACATGCGCATTCCTAATCAAAAATCAGGAAAGGGTTGTATTTGTGCAAGATTTTGACAGTAAACATATTGACAGCAATTTCAGCTTCAAGGGCTTTTTGGGGGTAAAACTTTCAAAGAAGCAGACCGATTTTTACATCTGGGCACCAGCTGCTGCGGAGGTCAGTGTTAACCTTTTCAAATCCGGCTCTGACTTAACGCCGTTCTATATCCTCCCGCTTATAAAGGGCGATAAGGGCGTGTGGAGCCTGAGCGTCCCCAAAAGTCTTGACGGCATTTATTATACCTATAACTACACATATTCCTCCGGCACTCTAACCGGGGTTGACCCATATGCCCGCGCAGTAAGTGCCAACGGCGAAAAGGGCTATATCTGCGATTTCAGGCGGCTCGATCCGCAGGGTTGGGATGATTACGGCTATGTTCAGCTGGATAAATATACCGACGCTGTTCTTTATGAAGCCCACATCAGGGATTTTTCAAGCGACCCATCAAGCGGAATTGCCCCAGAGCTTCGCGGAAAATACCTTGCGTTCACACGCGATTGCAGCCGCACACCATCCGGCAAGCCCACCTGCCTTTATTATATAGCCGATTTGGGAGTGACGCATGTTCACCTTTTGCCGATATTCGACTATGGCAGGCTGAACGAG
>CALDFS010000146.1 GCA_937942105.1 uncultured Ruminococcus sp.
TAACGTCAGCACGGAGGCGGGATATTCCGTTCCCAGAAGTATTGAGGCTTCGGTAAGGTTGGGGGTTATTATATCCGCCGCAGAAACAAGCTGAGCCATGCTCGTGCACATCTCGCGAGTATATGTCTTATATCTCTTGCCGTTGTCGCCCATAACTGGGTCTACGATTTTCAGCGTATCAGGGTACTGCTTAAAGAAATCAAGGCAGATATCAACCTGACGCTCGGAGCCTAAAAAGCCGGAGTATATACAGTCAAAGTCAACCTTTGCGGCTTTGTAATGATTAAGCGCCTGCGGGATGTATTCGGTCATATCCTTTATAACTACATCACCATATCCGCCGGTGTGTGTGGACAAAACAGCCGTCGGAACAGCGCACACCTGTATTCCCATTACCGAAAGGGTAGGCATAATGACCGAAAGCGAGCATCTGCCAACGCCCGAAAGGTCATGTATAGCGGCTACCTTTTTATATTCCTTCATGTTTATATCACCACTTTATATGCAATAATAAGTAAATTTCACAAGCTGTTCAAGTGCAGAACCTGCGCACAAAACATTGTCTTGAAAAGCTCCAAAAACATTGTAGCACATTTTCCTTTACAAAACAATATTTTTGACGTTTATTTTTCAAAAAACAGTACAGAATATTACTGTAAATAAACTTATCAAGGAGAGATTACCATGAGTATGAACATCACTTCGCTTTGCAAGGGAATAGCCGTAGGAGTAGTTACGGGAGCTGCTGTTTACGCAGTTACCAACGCCACAAAGGCCGAAAAAAGGCATCTTAAATCCGACACTATAAGGGCTGTGCGTTCGGTCAGCTCAATGCTTGAAGGACTTGGCTCAATGTTCATGTAAAGCAAAGCATTTGGAGCTGCCAACTGCGATTTCGCCTGCACAGCATGCAAAATTAACTGCGGGAGCTGTTCGTTATGCGAACGGCTCCGCCAACTGCATCTTTGAAAGATTTTACATCACCAGTTGACAAATTATCCGCCGCGGCATACCGTCACGGCGGATAAAACTTTATCTGATTCTTTTTTTCTTCTGATTTGTCTTAGGCTCCTCCGGCGGTACCTCCGTTTCGGGGGTATCTATAAACACAGCCTCGCCGTTATCGCTCATATATTCAAATTCGGGATTCTGCTCGCCATGCTGATCATACCATGGCTGAATAACGTATTTTCTGATATGCGGGAAGCAGTTGAAGGAATACATAAGTCCCAAAAACGACGGAACAACAACGAACAAGAACGAAGTGAACGGGAAGAAAACAAGTATAAACGCCGCAAACAAAACGGTTACTATCAGGTTTATAAGGCTTGTCTTTATCTCGATGGCTATAAGGAAGAAGCTGTTTTTAAGTATCTTCCATACGCTCAGATTGGTTGAAACCACCAGCAGGTAGATATACGAATGCATCATAAGAAACATTATAGAGCATATGAGGCATATCAGGAAAGGAATGTAGAAAACTGAGTTGGTAAGGCTCATGTTGTAATAAAGCGGGAACGCGGCTGATACTGCGGCGACAAACGCCATATCTATCATTCCGATTATTGCGCCCTGCCTGAAGTTTGATTTGAATGCCTTCCAGAAATCATGCCACAAAAACGTGGGTCTGCGGCAGGATATATTTCTGCAAACCTTTGTGAAGCCGCAGGTGGCAGGACCAACAACCGCTCCAAGAAGGATAAAAGCTGCATAAAATGCGATATAATACGCCCCGCTCTCCCCGCCGAAATAATACTCCACCAGCATGATAAGCGCAAACGGCAAAAGCGCAACTATATACATAAAGTTCAGAAGTATAAGCTTTGAAAGATGAGAAAAGTAAATCTCAAAAAACTGAAAAGCCGGCAGCTTATCGTCCGGGTTTTTGGAGATTCCTTTTCCTACCTTTTCGTATTTTGAAAACATTCCCATTGTTTAAAATTCCTTTCACATTAACATCTTGCTAAATCATGCCCAAATAGTCAAACAGCCTTAGCATTAGGCAGTTGACCGCGCTTACTGCGGCGCAGGCGGTAAGATATATCATGAATCTGAATATGTAATCCCTGAATTCATGCGCTATGCCCAAGCGGTTTTCGGCAGTTACAGAGAGCATAAGATATCTTGTAGACATTGCCACCGAATCGCAGGACTGCATTATCAATATTCCGGAAGAAAGCACCGCAAACGGAATGAACAGAGCTATTCTTATTAAAATATTGTCGCAGGAATAAATGCTTCTTGCCAGCACTCCCAAGCCCATGCCCTTAAAAGCGACCAGTGCCAGCTCAAACGGCTGGGACACAGCGCAGAAGCCCATTAAAAATGCCGCCGTAACAAAAGCTGCAGAGCCAATAAAATAAGAAAAGAACGCAGAAACCCAATCATCCCCCGCGGTATAAACGCCGTCGGAATATATCGCCATAAGCCCCTGCTGAGTCATATTAGCGCCCACTGCCGCTCCGATACCTATTCCTATTATCAAGGATATTATCAGCAGCATATCAAGCCTTATCCCTTTTATTTTTTCCAAAGCCATCCGCCTCCTTGTCCAATTAATATGCACAAAGGGGTGAACATATGAAAAAATAAGCCGATACATCAAGCATCAACTTATTTTAACACAATGCGCGGATAATATCAAGTACCCGCGCATTGAATTTCATATTTATTTTCAGTTGTGATTTCCGTAATGACCGCAGTCGTCATCATCCCTGTCATGCTTATGGCATTCATTATGGAGGATTTCTCCGGTGGAGCAATGAATCTCATATTCATATTCATGCTCCGGCGTGCAGAATTCCAGCTCGTAACAGTCAACTCCGTCATCGCGGTCCTTTTTGGTAGTGGTGAAGACTACATCCGAAGCGGAAAGTCCGCAGTGCTTAAGCGCGACAAGCTTTGCTTCCTCAATTCCGATATCGCT
>CALDFS010000147.1 GCA_937942105.1 uncultured Ruminococcus sp.
ATTATATACGCTGTTGTGCTTACTGTATTGCCAAAGCAATATCAGATCACGTCTGACAAGCAGATGGAGCAGAATATAGATGCTCTTGTGTCCGAGCTTCCAAGCATGAGCTATGATGACGGCATCAGGAAAATCTATGATTTCTGCATCCGAAATAACGCATCTGCCATGTTGATTGGTGATGAGACCACCTTGAATTTTGGCGAAATCCGTTCAGATGAGACGACTGTTGCCACATCAACAATCGGAACAGATGTTGCTTTTTTGGGCAGCAAAGCAGAATATATGCTTGTATTGTCTTCTATATCACGAGTATCAGATAGGATTTCCGACCTGATGCTGAGCTTCCTGCCCATCGTCTTTGTAATTATAATTCTGCTGTCGGTTTTGAGTGCTTTTATTTGCAGTAAGGTTATTGTTACGCCTATCGCTAAAATAAGTCGCATTTCAAAGCGAATGACCTCGCTTGATATGACCTGGCGCTGTGATATAGAAAGTGATGACGAAATAGGAGTACTCGCTTCCGGTCTGAACACTATGGCAAGCCGTCTGCAAACCACTATGGAAGAATTGGAGAACGCCAACGCTCAGCTAACGGCAGATGTAAAGAAATTTCAAGCCTTAGAGGAACAGCGCAGAAACTTCTTCGCGGCGGTGTCCCACGAGCTGAAAACGCCCCTTACCATCCTGAAAGGACAGATTGAAAATATGATTTTAGGATATGGGGATTATCAAAACCATGAAAAATATCTACCTGAAGCATTGAAAGCAACGGAAGATATAGAGCATCTCGTAAAAGAAATTATCTCAATATCCAAAATGGAAAGTATGGATTTGCATGATACTTTGCAGGATGTTTCTCTGACCGCTTCCATTAATGAAACGATAGAAGCCCTTTTACCACTTGCAAAGGATAAAAATATTCAGATATATCAAAACGTCTGTGAAGATATTATAATATCTGTAAACCGAAATCTTTGGAAAAAAGCACTTTCAAACATTATCGGAAATGCCATCAGACATTCGCGTGGCGGAGCGGAGGTCTTTATTTCCTTGCAGTCATCAGAGCAAGGAAAGACTCTTGTCTTTGAGAATACAGGAGCGTTCATTTCAGAAGCCGACCTGCCGCATATGTTCACTCCGTTCTATCGGGCAGATAAATCAAGAAACAAAGCCACAGGAGGGAGCGGGCTGGGTTTATATATCGTGAAGACAATCCTTGACCTGCACGGTATGGAATATAAAATAGCGAACACCGAGAATGGCGTTGCTTTTTATCTGAAGCTGAATTGAATAGACTCCGAATAAGCCGTCGGCACACGCTGGCGGCTTATTTAATTAAATCAAAGCCTTATGAAAAACAAGCCAAAAGCTAATCAATGGTATGTATGATAGATAGCAGAAAGGAGTTGACCCATTGATGAATTTTGCGAAAAGAGCCTTTCTTTATGTCTCACGTAAGAAGGGAAAAACACTCAGCTTGTTTCTATTGATTTTCATTGTCTCTGTTTTTCTTATTTCCTGCTTCGGCGTTTTGAATGCCTCGGAAAGGTTGTCAAAGGATATTCGGTCTTCTCTGGGCGCCGCTTTCTATATTCGTGCAAATACCACAGTGTCTGTGAATGAAAACGGCGAAACAGAGGTTAGAGAAAGCAGCGTCAATATCTCGCAAAAAGCGATAGATGAAATTATGAGATTGGGTGATATCAGGTACTGCAATCCCATCAATTATGGATTTGCCAAAAGTGATGCTATTCGGTTTATACCCGGTGATAAGCATACGAACGAAAGCAATATGGGCAAGGTTACAGCGCTTCGATTTTCTGCTCTTGCCCCCGATTTTGCAGACGAAACAGCCACTTTAATAGCAGGAAATCATATCACCGAAACCGATAACAGGAAAATTCTTATCAGCGAGCAGTTGGCGAGTGCCAATCATCTGTCGGTAGGCGATGTCATTACGTTAACACACGCAAAGCTCGGAAAGCTTGACGGAGCGTACATTGATGAAATCCCCATCAAAACAGCTTATGTTCAGGTAGAGGTATCGGGAATTTACAGTCTGAACGTTGAGGATACAGCCATCAAACCAACTGCGAGTGTTGCTGAAAATGAGATATATGCAAGCCTTGATGTATTAATCGAGCTTCATGAAAGCGAAACAGGCATCTATACAGGTGAAGTTGATTTTTACATTACCGATCCTGCACAGCTTGAGAGCATCACCCGAAAAGTTCAGCTATTGCCATCCATTGACTGGACAACGCATTTTATCCGCACCAATGACTTTCAGTATTCCAAGATAGCCGATGAGCTTAACTCCCTTGGCGACTTGGTGAAAATTCTGCTTGTCCTCGTATCGGTTGTCAGTACGGCGGTACTCACTTTGATATTAACAATGCGCATCCGCGGTCGTATGCAGGAAGCGGGCATTATGCTTGCGGCAGGAATATCCAAAATGCAGATTTTAGCTCAGTTTTTGTTGGAGGTATTGTCGGTTACTGTAATCGCGCTGGGTCTGTCCTATATCGCTTCTTTGGGTATAACAAGATTTTTAGAATATAGCCTGTTTGGTGAACTGCAGCCGAACCTACTGAATGAAGAAACGCTGATGACAGGAGTGAAAAGCTCTGTTCAAATAGAAAACTATCTGAAGCCGGGTATAGCGGAAATATCGCTGATTTATTTGTGCCAATTCTTTGTGATTGCGGTTTCAACCGTTGTGTCATCCATTGTGATTATGCGGCTGAAGCCGAAAGAGATTTTATCAAAACATGAGTAATGCTATGGGAGGATTTCAAAATGAGCTTTATAAAAAGGGCAGGTCTGTACTGCTTAAGACAACGATTTAAGACTATAATATTGTTTCTGATGCTGACAACAATAGCGACTTTTATGCTTACAAGTATCGCTATTCGTAATGCCTCAGTGGACGCAACCGCAGATGTTCAAACCGCTATCGGTGGTAAAATAGAGCTTAGCCTTGATACAGAAGGTCACATGGGCAGCGGTCAGCAAAATGGGTGGGGAACGGTTTACGGCTACAACGGTGATTTGATTACGCAGGACATTGTAAAAGCAATTTCAAAGGTAGACGGCGTTGTTGACTATAATACCGAGGACACAGCGGCTTATTACGGCGCAGGTGTTGATTTCAAGTATCTACCTGCTGCTTTTGGATTAAGCTATACGCCATACGGTGAATCATCCGCCTATACCGCAACGCTGTCATCCGAAAAATGCTCCGCCTTTCAAAGCGGTAAATATAAACTGGTGGACGGCAGGCATATTGCACCCGATGATAAGCATACCTGTTTGCTTTCAAAGGAGCTCGCCGACTACAACAATCTATTTGTTGGCGACAAGGTAAAAATGTACTCTCTGGATTCGGATTCTATCTCGGAGTTTAAAATCGTAGGAATTTTTGACGGTACAGAGGGTACTTCTGCAAATGCTTTGACAGTGGATGAAATTCCCGCAAACTGTGGATATATCGACTGCGCGGCGTTGTTTGAACTGTTCGGAGATGAGCTGAACGGCTATCAACAGTTGACTATTTATGTAGAAGACCCTGTCAGCGTCCAAAATGTCTATGACAGGATTTCCGCTCTGCCGGAGCTAAAGGGGAAAACGCTGAAACTCAGCATTGATACAGAAGAGTATGATGTTGTATCTGCACCGTTGCAGTCACTGCAAAGGTTGGTGAATACAACAATCGTAATTATTGCTGCGGTCAGTGTTGCTATCTTGACATTACTTCTGACAATTTGGATTCGGGGACGCAAAAGGGAAATCGGTATATTGCTTTCTATAGGAAAAAGCAAAGTAAATATTATTTTGCAGCTCTTTGCAGAGACCTTTATCGTGACTTTTGCTGCATTTGCGGCGTCTATCCCATTCAGTAATCTGATAGCGGTAAAGGCGGGCGAGTTCTTAGTGTCAAGAGTTACAGCAGAGACAGCCAATCTCGATGTTCATGTTGACCCTGCTTATCTAATTCCGCTTTATCTGATTGGTATATTGCTGATTGCTATAGCGGTTTTCGCATCATCATGGACGGTTGTTCGTTCAAATCCAAAGGATATTTTAGCAAAATATGAGTAGCGCCACAAATGGCATAGGAGGACATGAAAATGTGTATATTGGAAGCTCACAATATTAAGTATTCGTATGACGGAAACAAAGCAGTTCTTAGAAATGTATCAATTGGATTTGAGGTGGGGAAAATTTATGCCATCCTCGGTCCGTCAGGCTGCGGCAAAACAACGCTGCTTTCCTTACTTGGCGGATTGGATAGTCCGTCAGACGGTAAGGTGCTGTTTCAGGGAGAAGATATTGATAAGAAAGGTCTCGCATGGCATCGTAAAAGCAATGTGGCTTTCATTTTTCAAAGCTATAATCTGATTGACTATATGACGCCTGCTGAAAATGTATCTCTGACATCCAAGCTTCCGCCGATGCCGATTTTAGAGCGCTTAGGGCTTACAAAGGAAGAATCAAAGCGAAATGTGCTTAAGCTTTCAGGCGGTCAGCAGCAGCGAGTTGCAATCGCGCGTGCGCTTGCTTCCGATGCCAAAGTCATTCTTGCAGATGAGCCGACAGGAAACCTTGATGAAGATACAGCAGCTGAGATTACAGGCATCTTAAAAGAGTGCGCCCATCAAATGAACAAATGCGTGATAATAGTAACGCACTCAAATGATCTTGCAAAGCAGGCAGATGTTGTGCTCAGATTAAGAAATGGCGAGGTATTCTTTGAAAAGATATAGCAAGTATCAGCCTATTTCAGGATGGCTACATCGCTAAAGCTATAGGGTTCGAAACACAAATGACAGATATTAAATGACTTGGTTCAATAATTCAATTACTCAGATTCTTTCCCATTTTATAGGTAAGTACGGATGTATATGATTTTAGGGTTCAAAACACAAGTGCTGTCTTCCCAAACATAAATAATCGTTTACTTGAAAATGAACAAATCGATATTGACAAATCCTAAAAAAGAGTATAATGTAGCTATAATAAAGAAAATTATTGAGGAGAATTCCTATGAGCCTTCACGAATTTGACTACACAAAAATCTACACAGCCGACACAGTAACAAAAAGCACCGAATGCATATATAGCAGAGACACATACCATACAACAGGTGATTTTGCTATTGTTATGAACGCAGGAAGCTATGCCGAGTGGAAAATCGAAGCTTGCAAATCAGGAAAATTTACGATTACGGTAAAGTACTCTTCCGATATCGACAGCGAAATAACAGCAGTTTTAGGCGTTAATTCCGAAGAAAAAGCAACCCTCAAATTCGTACCTTGTCGGTATTACGCAAGAACGAAAAATGAATACAGAACGGGCGTTATGCGATGTGCCAGAGCAGTAGTTGACTTAAAAGAAGGAGAGAATACTATATTTATCAAGCTCCCAGAATATGATAAATACGGTACTGTTAGCATCGACACAATCTCTGTTTCGGACGGCAGACTTTGCGAAATGCGTCAGCCCATCTATGATATTTCCGATTTTACGACTGATAATGACGGCACAACCGATTGCACCGAAGCTATCCAGCGGGCGCTGGACTGCTGTAAGGACGGTGGCGGAACACTCTATATTCACGATGGTGACTATCTCATCAGCGGAGCAGTCCTTTATTCGGATACAACGGTTTATGTTGATGAAACGGCGAGAATATACGGAAATGATAATCAGAATGCTTATCCTGTTCACAACGTCACTCATACATATATCCAGGAATACAGCAACGGATTCAAAGCACTGTTTTATTCGGAAGGCAGTGAAAACATTGCAATCACAGGCGGCGGAACCATCGGCATAAAGAACGGTGACAGCGATATCTTTGAAGGAAGGGAATGGCAGAGACCAACGGTTGTAACGTTTATTTCATGCAGCAATATAGTCATCAGCAATATTGATATTAAAGAATCAGGATCGTGGACGGTTATCCTTCTGGAATGCAGCAACGCGATTATAGACAGTATCAACCTTGACGCCGCCAATCACATTAACCGTGATGGAATTGACCCGGTGGATTCGGAGGATATTTTCATCACCAATTCCGCTCTTCTGTCCGGAGATGATGTTATATGTCCGAAAAGCGGGACGTATAAAGGCGTACAAAACCTGCACGTAAGAAACTGTGCCCTGAGCTCCTGCGGTGCTAACGGAATCAAGTTCGGTTCAAGCTCATATCAGCAGCTCAAGCATTGTACATTTGAAGATATAGTTATGATTCACATTAATTTAGCCGGGATTTCGCTTGGTTCAGCTGATGGGGCAGATGTTGATGATATACATTTTCGCAATATTAAAATGTCTTCAGTCAGGGTGCCAATCAGCATATTGAATGGCGGTGGCGTCAGAGGCAGGAGGATTAACGGAGCGCCGATGAAGCGAGGATCGATGAAAAACATTACCATCGAAAATCTGTTTGCAGATAACCTAAGGGATAATTTTGGTTCGCATATAGACGGACGGAGCAAGGACGGAGTGCAGGATAGGATATCGGATATTCTTCTTAAAAACGTTCACATTGAATGCAAAGGCGGATATTGTGGTGAGATTCCCTCACAGCCTATCGAATATAATGGGGAATATCCCGATTATTACTGGTGCGAGCCGACTATGCCGGCATATGGTCTTTATGTACGGCATACCGATAATATTCGTTTGGAAAACTGTGAATTTGATTTGCTCACCGATGATAGCAGGGAAGCGGTTTTGTTTGATGATTGTACTAATGTTTTGAGAGATTAGTGAGTTACTCCCCGGTCACAAGAAATAAACTGTGTAACCGCAATAATTTATAAAGTGTAGATAATACTAACGGCTCAGGAGCAAAACATCTCCTGAGCCGTAATTCTTTCTATATTCAACCATATATTATCCCCATGTAGCACGGGGCGACGCACCCCGGAACATAAATAAATACATGGAGGTAATATCATGTCAAACACCAAAACTAACACCAACGCCAACACCACCGCAAACGAATCCAAAACATCTGTCCCAATATCCCCCGAAGAAGAAACCCGCTTCTGTCACTGCTGTGACAGAGAATATCCAGTGTCCGTCCTCACAATTGTTGAGGGCGGCTTTTATGTATGCGAGAACTGTCTTGCAGATAACACTGTAGCCTGTTACAATTGCGGCTCAATACTCCTGCTTGAAGACAACGCAGGCTCGTCAAGTCTTCCTCTCTGTCAGGATTGCTATGACGACCACTACAACACCTGTGTAGATTGTGGCAGGATAATCCACGCAGACGACACCTACTATCGTGACCGCTGTGATGATGACCCGTACTGTTATGAATGCTATAGCCGTCTTGAAAGAGGATATGGAGTTGAAGATTACTATTATAAGCCCGACCCCATCTTCTACGGCGACGGTAACAGATTCTTTGGAGTAGAACTCGAAATCGACGAGGCAGGTGAAAGTGACAGTCATGCGGATAAAATAATATCCGTAGGAAGTTGCCCTGTTCATCACGAAGGGCTCGGTTGAATGGGGATGATTTCAGCTTCGATTCTTCTTCAACGATTAATGCGACTGGCTCCTCCCATGGATATACGGCTTGGATGTATCCGCCTACTTCATGCTGTAAAGATTTGAGGGTGTTCTCGATTTCTTTTATGTATGGCTTTCGCTCCGGCTTGATTACTAAGACTGTTATTTTTGACATTGTGATATCTCCTTTTCTATGCAAACAGGAATTCTTCGATTTCATCCGGTGTGTACCCCTCGGCAACCAGATCGTCAATATCCTCGGGAAGATAGCCAAAATGATATGCAATGTGTTTCATATCATCAAGATACTGCTTTTCCGCAGGGTCTAACACTGTTGTTAATGGATTGCTTGGAGCAGACCAGAAATCATCCCAGCCGTGACTGTACGGGCAAAGACTGTAGGCATAATACAAACCCAAGTCATCGAATTTGGAGCGGGATTGTTTTCCTGCGCTGTCTATCCGTAAGATTTCACCGCTATCTATTTTGACCTTTTCGTACTTACCGAAGTTGAGATGTAGTTTTCTAAGACCTGCCTTCAAAATCTCTTCTGTGGATGCATAGATGTAAAGACCGCTCTCAGGATAATGGTACAAGCAGAGCGGGTTGTCTCCTTTGACTATGTAGAGGTTATCCGCTGAGTCTAAGACTGTTATAGTCATGCTTCCATGCAGCTGTTCAGCCATGTAACGCAAAGACTCAAAGCTCAATTCTTTCTTATGCTCGATGAGCTGGACGGCAATATAGCTGTCGGTTTCAATGTGAGTTAATGGCGAGTCTGAATACCGAACCGTGTAAATGTCAATAATTCCCATAAGAAAACATGGAGGTTATTGAACATGAAAAACAGAACACACGGTTTGAGCGAAA
>CALDFS010000148.1 GCA_937942105.1 uncultured Ruminococcus sp.
TTTGTCCTTTCCTAATTTTTATCGAGGGGTACACAATGCTATTTAGTCGATTTTTTAGAAGAATAATAGTATTATTTCCATGCAAAATAACAACCGCAGAATCGCTGTATTGCAGATTCTGCGGCTGTTATCAATCTATTTTCTCTCACCAAAGAACTTAGTCAGCAGCTTTGCAACTTCCTTAACATCAATCGGCTTGGCAACATGAGCATTCATGCCATGCTCCAGGCACCTCTTGACATCCTCGGCGAAAGCGTCCGCCGTCATTGCTATTATAGGCAGGCCGGCGTCGGCGCGCTCCATATGCCTTATAGCGTCGGTAGCTTCATATCCGTCCTTAAATGGCATACGAATGTCCATCAGAACAGCGTCATAATATCCCACCGGCGAAGCGGAGAATTTGTCTATGCACACCTGACCGTTTTCCGCCCAGTCAAGCTCTAAGCCTATATCCTGCAAAAGCTCCCTTGCGATCTCCCAGTTAAGGTCGTTATCCTCGGCTAAAAGAACGCGCCTGCCCTCGAAGCTTATGCCCTCATCATCCTTGGGCTGTTCACCGGCGGGCTTGTCGGGAATACCCACAAACGGCTTCAAACCGTAATATAGAGTGGATTTGAACAGCGGCTTTGAAAGGAATCCGCTTATTCCGGCTTCGCGCGCTTCCTCTTCGATCTCACTGCAATCGTAGGCAGAGATAAGAAGTATAGGAATATCATTGCCGAGCTTTTTGCGTAGCCTTCTTGCGGTTTCAATGCCGTCTATTCCGGGCAGCTTCCAGTCTAAGAGTATGATGTAATAGTCGTTGTGGGTGATGTGGTGCTGAGTCGCCATGGTAACGGCAGTTTCGCCGTCGAGTGCCCACTCTGCGCTTATGCCTATTGATTTGAGCGATTCGGTCGTGCTCTTGCAGAGCTGAGAGTCGTCGTCAACAACCAGCATGGTAAAGTCGGGAAGAATCATTTCTTCCTGCTCGCCGGAGCGCTCAAAGTCTAAGGTGATGTTGAATTCTGTGCCCTTGCCCGGCTCGCTCTTTATGTCGATGCTTCCGCCCATAGCGTCAACTATATACTTGGTTATCGTCATGCCCAAGCCGGTGCCCTCGGTCTTTCTTACACGCTTTGTATCCTCCCGCGTGAAGGAGTCGAATATATGCTCTAAGAACTCCGGCGTCATGCCTATGCCGGTGTCCTTGACTTTAAGCAGGACCTTGACGTAATCCTCGCCCTTATCAGAAGGCTTTTCGTGAAGGGAAAGCTCTATAGCTCCGCCCTCGGGCGTGAACTTAATGGCATTTGAAAGCAGGTTCAGAAGTATCTGATTGAAGCGCACGCTGTCGCACAGAACGTTTTCTGAGGTGATGTCGTATATGAACACGTCAAACCGCTGCTGCTTTGCCCTTACCTGCGGCTGGACTATGCTTACAATGCTTTCCATTATCTCTTTTAGCGATACCAGCTCAACGTTCAGAATCATCTTGCCGCTTTCGATTTTGGACATATCCAGAACGTCGTTGATAAGTCCTAAAAGATGTCTTGAAGAAGTGGTTATCTTCTTCAGGCAGTCCTGAACCCTCTTCGCATTGTCGATATTTGCCTGAGCTATTGCAGTCATACCCACGATTGCGTTCATAGGCGTGCGGATATCGTGGCTCATGTTGGATAAGAATTCGCTCTTTGATTTGTTCGCCTGAACAGCCTGCTGTCTGGCTTCATCAAGCTCCCTTATCTGTTTTTTGTTCAGATTGAAGTAGCGTATGAATATCAATATCAGCACCAAAAGAATAATGCCGCAGCCTATTATGAACATGATTACAGACTGCTCGCTCTGAGCGCTTACAACCTCATTAAGCGTTCCGTAGGGCATAATGGTAATTAGGTACCATTCCGAAGACGGAAGGCTTGAGCAGTACATCTGGTTGCGTATGCCGTCCATGGTGAACATTGCCGAATAGTCGGTATTATCCTCCATGGCCTGTTTAAGCTCGGATATAAACTGCTCAACGTCCTTTTTGCCGTTTACGTTATCGTAAAGAGCTCTTGCGCGCTCGAAATAATTGTCCCTGTAGGCGCCGGCAGAGCGCACAACAAAGCTGCCGTCTCTGCGGATAACAAAGGAATAAAGCAAGGCGTCCTCATCGTCGAGCGAAAGGGTTTCACTTATGTATTCAACAGGCATTCTGCCGGCAATGGCTATGCTTTTTCTGCCGTCATCCATCATTATTTCAAAGGGTATTCCTATAATTGCCGACTGGTTTCCTTCGGCATCGATACCTATGGAAACCGTCTGCTCCTTCGAGCTTACCATTTGAAGGAAGGTGTCGGGATTTGCGGGATATACCGGTGTTCCGTAAATCATTTCGTAGCTTCCGTCTGCAAAATAATAGGAAATGGCCTCCATTCCGCGAATCTTGCCGTTATATTCAAGCCATTCTCTGATTTCGGCGCAGTCAACATTGGTTTCGACCGGCATTGTTTCAACAAGAGTGTTCAGCTGGGTCATACGAAGGTCGAGCATGGTGGAAAAGTGCTTGGATATTCTTTCATTCATGCTCGCCATATAAATGCTTCCGACATGGCTTATGGTTTTTTCACTCTGTATTTTTGAAAAGATCGGCAGAATCGTAAAAACAGCAACGCAAACCACGCATACAATCACAAGGCTTAACCTTAAAAAATGCGAGATTTTTACTTTTTCCTGCATATTACTCGCCTCCGCACTCCTTCTGAAATTCGCGGATGGTGTTGGCTGTCACCTTGTAATCCTCTTCAAGCTTGCCTGTCAAAGCGTCAGCCTCCGGCGTCCATCCGTGGCGCAGAGCGTCGGACATTTCCGAGCTGGATTTTTGCAGCCGCTTAAAGCCCAAATTCTGGCAGATGCCCTTTATTGTGTGCACGGCGCGGAAGGCTTCTTCGTAGTTCTTTGATTCCATTGAGCTGCAAAACAGTTCAAAGCTTTTATCGTCCAGAAATTTAAGAACGAATTTCTGCACCAAACGGTCGCTTCTCAGCCTGGATATAACCTCCTGATAATCTCCGCCCATAGCCTCATAGCATTCCTGCAATGTCATATGAATCCTCCTTAATTATTGTTTCCGTTGGGGAACATCGAAGTAAGTGTTCCCTGCATAGAATCGTTGTAGAATGAATAGCGGTTTTTGCCCAGCCGCTTTGCAAAGTACAAGGCCTCGTCGGCGGCGTGGAAGAGCGAGTAATAGTCGCGGCAAACAGCAGAGCTTTCGGCTATTCCCATGCTTATGCATACCTGAACGCCGTCATAGCAGCCCTTTACGGAATTGAAGATGCTCTCTATCGTCTTTTCCTTATCCTCCGGGTTTTCAAGAAGGACTAAGAATTCATCTCCGCCCATTCTTGCACAAATGCTGTTCTTGTCTGCACATTTTTGAAGCGAGTCCGCGGTCTGCTTAAGTATTCTGTCCCCAAACAGATGACCGTAGGTGTCATTTATGGATTTAAAGGTATCCAAATCAAAGATTGCCATAACGTATTTTTTTTCGGGATTTGCTTTAAGAAGCCTTGATATCTGCTCCTTGGCGCTGGTGCTGTTCAAAAGCCCCGTAAGAGTGTCATGCGTTGCCTGATGCTCCAGCTCCTCGCGCTTCAGCCTTGATTCGTTTATGTCAAACGCCTTGCCGATAAAGCCGGTTCGCTCGGAAGAATCACCGTCAGACCACAGGCAAAGAGCTACCACCTGATACCACCTTGGCTGACCTTTTATGCTCAGCTGGCATTCAAAGCTCACCGTTGGGGATTCCGGCGTTGTTGCAAGCATTGCCGCCTGAATATCGTCAAACCGGTTGCATTCTATCATGTTAAGTACGCTTTGATTGTTCAGCGGGTCTGTTACAGTCTCTTCAAGCCCTAAGCTGTCCGCCCCCCACGAGGAGACAGTAAGCAGATTTTGCTTGATGGTATATTCAAACTGGATTTCTTTAGTCATTGTGGAAAAGATATTGTACTTCATCCTTTCCTGGTCTAAAAGCTGAATCGAACGCTCCGAGGCAACAAGCCTGTCGCCGTGAAGCAGTTCCCTTATCAGGTCATTGCGGGCTATTTTGTCTTCGCTCTGCTGAACTCTTGTGAATTCGGTGCCAAGTATACCCTCAACCTGCTTTAAGCAGTCCTTCAATATCGGGTTGAACTCGCCGCATTCGCCGTTAAGGATCATGTTTATGGCTACATCGTGCGGGTAAGCCTTTTTGTAGCAGCGGTCGCTTATCAAAGCGTCATAAACATCGGCTAAGGCTACTATCTGGGCGGATATCGGAATTTCGTCGCCCTTAAGACCGTCAGGATAGCCCCTGCCGTTGTAGCGCTCGTGGTGCCAGCGGCAAATCTCCCACGCGGTTCTTACAAGCCGCTCATCCTGATAAGCGGGAAGGTTTTCAAGCATCTGCGAGCCTATAAGCGAATGGCTCTTCATTATCTCGAACTCTTCCTTGGTAAGTCTTCCCGGTTTATTCAGAATTTTTTCGTCTATTGCAATCTTTCCTATATCATGAAGCGATGAGGCAAGGCAGATTAGCGATATATCCGCCTGCGTAAGCTCATATTTATCGGTAATCTTCTGAAGCTGACGAAGCATAATGTCGGTAAATGTGCGGATATGTATTATATGCTGACCGCTTTCGCCGTTTCGGAACTCAACTATATGGCTCAGAATATCAACCATCATGTTGCTTCAGCGTTCCTTTTCATCGACCTGCTCAACAACAAGTCCCATTAGCTTTTTCTGCTTGGTATACAAAGGTGTGGTGTTCACAACTCTTCGGTGAACAAGCACAGCGTCAAAAGGACGCATTATAAAGTCCGTTGCGCCCATGTTATAAGCGCGCTCGATCTGACCCGAGCCGCTTTCTGCCGAAATAATTATAACCGGCAGATCCTCAAGCCAGTGGTGCTGATTCATAACCGAAAGAACGTCAAAACCGTTCATTCGCGGCATAACAATATCCAGAAGCACCGCTGAAAGCTCTATCAGATGGTTTTGAATTATGGATATAGCCTCAACGCCGTCAGCCGCCTCAAATATCTCATATTCATCCTGCAAAATGTCCGCAAGAATGGAGCGGTTAAGCTCGGAATCATCAACAATCAATATTTTCTGCTTTTGATAATTATTTTTCCGCATCGTTATCTTTCCTTTATAAATATCGTATAATCGGGGCGCTCTGCCCCACTATTTAAAAGACCTTTCCGCATCAGGCGGTAAAATACGGCAATAAAAGCACCTGAATGCAAATGCATCGAATCCCGCCTGAGCAAAAGAAGGTTATTAGCGTTGACTTTTTGATGGAATGTCACAGGCGCCCCGCTGATGGGCATTAAAAAGGGAAAGAAAAGGAAATACTTCTGAATTTCAGCAGGAAATGGATATTAATCGACACATAATATATTATACTACTTAAAATCAGATTTGTCAATTTGAAAAATGAAGGAATTAAAAAGCGGAGCAAAAAGCTTGCCCCGCCAATATAGCTATTTATTCCTGCCCCTCGGAATTCCTCAGCTCTTCAAAGATATAGGATATTTCGCGGAACATATCATAAACATCGTCCTCCGCACCGTCTAAATTGGTAAGCACCGCAAGAACGTAGGGGTGCGGAGCGTCCACATACGCGATATCGTGGAAGGAGAAATCCGCCCAGCCGTATTTTCGGTATACCGGGTAGTGCGAGCGTATCATTTTTACACGCGTATTTAGAAGGTCCTCTTTAAACGCTTCAACGCTTGCGGCGCCGCTTGTAAGGTAATGCGCTAAAAGTCTGCCGTCTGCGCCGGCAGATTCCGAACAGATCTTTTGCTTGCTTCTGCGCGTATCCTCGGCGTGCGTCATGCCGATCTCCTTCAGATATGCTTCAAAATCAGCCCAGGTTGTCAGATCCTTCAGCATTTCATAGGCAACATTGTCGCTTCGGGTTATGGCAAGCTCCAAAAGCTGAGCCACAGTGTACTGCTGACCGTATTCGCCGTTTACAATGACCCCCGTTCCGCCGAAATAGTGGCGCTCTTCGTAGGTAAGAACCGTTTCCGGGTCGATTTCCCCGCTGTCAATCTTTTGGTAGATATATATTGCAAACGGAATCTTTATTGTGCTGGCAACAGGGTAGTGCACCGTTTCGTTCAGAGTATATTCAAGCCCTGTTTCCATATCCATAAAGTAGATTGATACCACCCTGTCACGCGGGGTGATGATATTGCCTTCCTCATCCGTTACGGCTTCAAGCTCCGGCTGGCAGCCGCAGGGGATATTTTCAGGGTTACAGCTTTGGTTGCAGGAGTATTTTTTCATCAGCTCCGAAATTTTAAGGTCAAACCCCTCGGGAAGCGTGAATTCTATTGCCGGGGGGATATCCTGCTGAACATCCGCCGAAAAGCCGGTTGGGTATCCGCCGTCAGAAGCATCTGTCGTCGCTGAGTAAACATATTCCGGCGAAGTAGCGCAAGCGCTCTGGGAATACGGCTGAGTGCTTTCCGGCGTTTGGAAGGTATGTATGCTGACTTCCTTATTCTGCGTTCCGCTTTCGCCAGAAGTTCCCAAAGAGGTCTTTTGGCAGGCGCAGAACAGGCTCATCGCGAAAACCATTGCGCCAGCCGCACAGAACATTTTTATTAGCTTCAATTCAACCACCCCAAAATATATGCCGCCCGTTTTTGCGGACGGCACATTTCATTTTTCAACCGATATATTTATCAGGTAATGCTGTTATAAGTGATATCGTCGTAAAACTCGGAGTAAACTATTTCAGCGTCTGCAAGTATCTGATTTACTTCGATATTGAAGTAGTCGTTTGCATACTGCTCCTTGATTGCTTCAAAGTTCTGCTCAACGTAATCATCCTGCTCGATTCTCTTTATTATGTGATAGCCATAGTAGGTTTCAACGATGCCGCTAAGCTCGCCAACTCCAAGGGCAAAGGCGCCCTCTTCAAACTGGGGTACCATCTGACCGTAGGTGAACAGATAGCCCTCTGTATTCTCCTGCATACCCGGGTCGTCTCCTACCGACTGTGCAAGCTCGTAGATATCGGCGCCCGCCTGAATCTCGGCAAGCTTTTCCTCGGCAAAGGTCTTAGCGCTCGCCTTCAGGGTTTCTTCATCGGCTTCCTCGTAGCCCTCGGTGTCTGCGAAATGATCGTTGCTGATAAGCAGGTGGTAAACTCTTACGTAATTGTCCTTTATATCCTGCTTTATCTCTTCGTCAGAGGGCAGAAGTCTTGCATTTTCACCGGCGTAAAGGTCGTTATAAACCTTTTCACACATAACGCTGGAGGTGATGAGATTTCTTAAAAGCTCCTCCTTGATTCCGGAAGCTGCAAGTGCGTTATTGAAGGCTTCCTCGGTTTCAAACTGGGCTTTTTCCTCTTCCATGTATTCGTCTACCTGCTCATAGTCCTCGTCGCTGAGTGCAACATCATACTTTTTGGCTACTATGTTGCCGAAGTTCTGCTCGATAAGGTCGGCTTTTACGTCTTCCTTAAATACTTCAAAGTTTTCCTCGTTGCCTTCCCACATATCGCTGGTGATACCGTGATATGTTGCATAATAGCTTTCATAGTATTTGAACATGTATCTGTATTCATCGAATCGGATATCCACTCCGCCAACGGTAAACACAACTGGGTTGTCCGAAATATCCATCTTTTCACCGTTGATTGTAAGGGAAGGAACAACCGTCTGACTGTCTGTCTGCTCGCCGGAATCGTTCTCGCCGTCGTTATCAGCGGGCTGGTTCTGTGACTGGTCGTCTGTGGAAACCGGGTCGTCGGTCTTATCGCCGCAGGCTGTAAAGGCTGAGAACGCCATCATAACAGCCGCCAATAGGGCGATGGTCTTTAAAAATTTGTTCATTTAAACATCTCCAATAGTAGTTTTTTATAGTGTAACCTTTTAATGTGATAATATCATGACGGTTTGGTGGGCTTATCCGCAGGAATAATAAAATATCCGATTGCAGATGAGCAGGGAAGCAATAAATTCGCCTTACCGGATTAACACTTCTGCCGCAATCTGTCATCCAGCATAACCCCGCTTAACCGCAGGCAATCGTTTCCCGCTCTGAGGGGGCGGGAAACGCTTCACATGTGTTCGACTGTGTCTATAGCCAGCATATCCAGCTGTTTTACAATGACCTTCCTTGCAAGCGAAGCCATATTCAGCCAGTCTGAGCGCTTGGCTGAATCCTCCTCCGAAAGAATCCTGTTATCGTGATAGAACCGAGAGAACACCGCCGCGATGTTATAAGCATTGTCGCAGAGCACGCAGGGCGCCAGCTCGTCAAAGGCTTTCTGATAAACCTCGCCGGAAAGGGCGATGTCAAGCGCAAGCTCGCGCTCGGCGTCGGTGTGAATCGCCTTTATAATGGGGACGGCGGCAGGGTCGATACCTGCCTTTGCAAGAATAGAATTGATTCTTGTAACGGTGTATAAAAGGTATGTTCCGGTCTTACCGTCGAAGGCTAAGAACTTGTTCAAATCGAAAATATAATCCTTGGAGGGCTGATTTGAAAGGTCGCCGAACTTGATTGCCGCCATGGCTATCTTCGCGGCAGTATCAAGCTTGCCGTCCTGCACGTATTCCGAATCCACAAGCTTCTCCATAGCACCGTCGATTGCTGTCTGAATAAGGTCAGAAAGGCGCATTACTCCGCCGTCGCGGGTCTTAAAGGGCTTGCCGTCCGCTCCGTTCATGGTGCCGAAGCCCAACAGCTTAAGCTCGGTATCGGCTGGCACAAGCTCCGCCTTTTTGGCGCAGCGGAACACCTGCGTGAAGTGGAGCGACTGCCGCTTATCCACAACATACCAGATTCTTGAAGGCTTGAAATCGCGCTCGCGCTGGACGATTGTTGCAAGGTCGGTAGTGTCATAGCCGACCGATTTGTTTGACTTGGTGACTATTAGCGGCGGGATGGTTATTTTATCCCCATCCTCCTGCACGTCAACCACCATAGCGCCTTCGCTCTCGTGCAGAAGACCCTTCTTTGTCAGAATGTCAACGGTTTCGGGGATGTATGGGTCGGCGTCGCTCTCGCCGTACCAAAGGTCGAAGCTTACGCCAAGCTTGGCATAGCTTTTCTTAACGCTGCCGATGGATACCTCCATAATCTTCTTCCAAAGGTCATAGATGCCCGGCTTGTGCTTCTGAAGCTCGGTAGTTACCTGCCTTGCGGTATCCCTGAAAGCCTCGTCCTGCTTGCTCTTGGCGCTGGCGAAGGGGTAGATTTCGTTAAGCTCATCCTCGTCTATATCCGGAATGGTGTCTTCCGCTGGGTCAAAATCCTCTTTAAAGCATGCCCAGTCGGGGTGGCGCTCGCGGTATTCGGCTATTACAAGCCCAAGGGGAGTGCCCCAGTCGCCGAAGTGAACATCGCCGTAAACGGTTCTTCCGGTGGCGCGGGCTATCCTTTTAACAGCTTCGCCTATGATGGCAGAGCGCAGGTGCCCGATGTGCAAAGGCTTTGCAACATTCGGTCCGCCATAGTCAATGACTATCGTTTCGGGGCGTTCCGCCTGCGGAACGCCAAGGTTTTCGTCACCGGCTATGCCGTTTACGTAATCAACAAGAAACTCATCCTTTAAGGTGATGTTTATAAATCCCGGCTTTACGGCTTCAACGCGTTCAAAGCGCTCGTCCAAAGAAAGAACCGCCGCCGCCTCTTCTGCAATCACAAAGGGAGCCTTTTTATACAGCTTAGCTCCGGCAAAAGCGCCGTTGCACTGGAACTGGCAAAGATCCTGCCTGTCCGAAACAGCGACTGCGGCAAGCTTGGGGTCATATCCGCACTTTTCAAAGGCATTAGCCGCCGCTTCGGTCAGAAGCTCGGTAATTTTGCGCATACTCTGTCCTCCTATAACAATTACATTATATACAATTTAATATATTACCATATTTCATGACGGATTGCAAGCAAAAAATCGCGGAAAAGTCATTTATTTTGCCAATGTCTAATTATGCCGGAATAAAAGATTAGACATATTAGACATATTAGACATTGTTAAATACATTAACTATTTTGATGCTAAAAGTTGTCGAAAGAGAAAATCGGTAAATCGGGATATTTGGACATAAACACCAGGATTACTCTTCTCTACGACTAAGTTTTTACCATTATATAGTATTATATACAATATGCACTATTATAAATAAGGAAAATTGTGATTTTCAAGTATCTAATGTCTAATATGTATAATTATTTTAGTAGTAGGATTAGACATTGGTATATAGATAATTAGGTATATATCTAATGTCTAATTGTCTAATTATTTTAGTCGTAGAATTAGACATAAAGGGCTGCACTGTTAAAATGTTAAAAAATTCAACCCGTGATTATTAACATTCCCGACTGCAAAATCCACCCTGCGCGATATTCCCTCTTGCACAATCTCAAAAATTGTATTATAATGTTTGTAGCAATTGCGAAAGGGGGCGGCAAAATGCCTTATATGAGCGATACCGAGCTGGTGAAGTCGATACGTGCAAATAAAATCCTGCCCTGTTATCTTTTCTGGGGGAGGGACGCTTTCACCTGCGAAGCCATCACCAAAAAGCTGATAGATAAGCTTGTGCCGGAGGAAGCTAAGGATATGAACTATCGCTTCTTTACCGCAGCCGACCTTTCACTTTCCGAGCTTGCCGATATCTGCGAGGCTATGCCTATGTTCACGGATAGGGTTGTGGCGTCGGTCAACGACCTTAACGCCGATACCCTCCGCCCGGATGAGCAAAAGCGGCTGTTCGAGATAATTTCGGGATTAGACCCGCAGACTACCACAGTCATCTTCTACGCCACAGGCGTTGACCTTGCAGCGGGCAAAAAGGCGCTGAGTCAGAAGAACAAAAAGCTTGCCGACCATATTGTAAAGTGCGGCGGGGGAGTTGTGGAGTTCGCATATAAAAAGCCGCCCGAGCTTGTGAAGTATATACAGTCGCGCCTTGGAAAAAGCGGCTGCTTTATGTCGCCGCAGGATGCGGAGTACCTTGCGGCTTCGCAGAACTGCAATATCCTGATGATAAATAACGAGTGCGATAAGCTGTCAAGCTATCAGGGCAGCGGGGAAATACCGCGCGGGACTGTGGAGCTTTTAGTCTCAGACCAGACCGATACCGATGCTTACAAGCTTTCCAAAGCCATACTTACCGGCAGAAGGGCGGAGGCCTTTGACATTCTGCAAAGGCTGTATTCCCGCCAGGCGGAGCCTATAGCTCTGCTGAGCGTTATATCAGGTGCGGTAATGGATATCTACCGGGCAAAAACGGCGACGGTCAGCGGAGTGCCCGAAAAAGTGGTCGTAGAGGATTACAGCTACCGAGGCAGGGATTTCGCGGTGAAAAACGCCTTCCGCGACTGCCGCTCCATGCCGGTTGAAAAGCTCCGCTTCTGCCTTAAAACTCTTTCCGACTGCGACCGCGATATGAAATCCAAGCGCACCGATGCGCGCGTGATGCTCGAAGAAGCAATCGCCAAAATCATTGAATACAAACGCTGAGGGGTGCGTATATGCTTCATATAAACGGCGCGGTAATTGTCGAGGGAAAATATGACAAATCACGCGTTAAAAATATTGTTGACTGCCCGGTGATAGTAACCAATGGCTTCGGGATATTTAAGGACGAGGAAACCGCAAGGCTCATCCGCACCTACGCTCAGACCGGGGTAATAGTGATACTGACCGACAGCGACAGCGCGGGCTTTAAGATTCGCGGTCACATAAAAGGTCTTGTGCCAGAGGAGAGGATACGCAACGCCTACATTCCGGATGTTTACGGCAAGGAAAGGCGGAAGGCTTCCCCCTCGGCAGAGGGCAAGCTGGGGGTAGAGGGGGTTTCGGACGGTATAATACTGTCCGCACTTCAGACCTGCCTTAGTGCTGATGATGTT
>CALDFS010000149.1 GCA_937942105.1 uncultured Ruminococcus sp.
ATTCGTTTTTCAAGTTACGTATAGAAATTGAATTAACTCCATTATCATTTCCATTAATCTCTTCAATTACGGAATTAAGAACGAAATCAATCTTCGGATTGTTCTTGGCTCGTTCAACCATAATTTGAGAGGCGCGGAACGAATCACGGCGATGAATCAGCGTAACGGAGGATCCAAAACGGGATAGGAAATCGGCTTCTTCGAAGGCGCTATCTCCGCCACCTATTACAACAATCGGCTTATCTCGGAAGAAGAATCCATCCGCCTATGCTCCTGCGAGTTGGCGAAGAAGTGCTTCAAGCTTGTGCCAACGCCCTGGGACTGCACGCCCGAAACAAACTCCGCGCCCAGCTCGCCGGCAAGGTAGGGGTCCTCCGAGAAATACTCGAAGTTTCTGCCGCACAGTGGGCTGCGCTTCATGTTTATGCCGGGACCTAAGAGAATATTAACCCCTTTTTCCTGCGATTCTCTGCCCAGCTCAGTTCCGATTTCGTGGATAAGCGAGCGGTCGAAGCTTGCAGCTGTCATGCTGGCGGTGGGGAAGCAGACGGCTTCAAGCGTTTTGCCCCCGATTTCGGTGCGAAGACCGTGGGGACCGTCGCTCATTCTGGCGGAGGGGATTCCCAAACGCTCAACCGCCTTGGTGAGCCAAGCGTCCTTGCCCGAGCATAGCCCTGCTTTTTCTTCAAGAGTGAGTTCTTTTAACAGATTTTTAATATTTTCCATATAAAACTTCCTTTCAAAGGATTTTGCTTTGATATGAATATATTATACAGGATTTTTGCTCGATTGGCAATAGGGGAAACCGCTGTTTTCGGATTATTTTTGAAGATGAAAACTGCCGGGAGCTGTTTACTGCGGGTTTGCGCTGGATGTATGCACTAATCCGTCTGTCTGCACCTTTTCATCCATTCATCCCATCTTGAATCATCCTTGATATTCTCCGAGCGGGCATCCTTAACAAACCACCACGGGAAAAGCTCAGGGAGCGCTTTGGCTAAGCCAACGGCGGGACCGCAGTCGAACGCTCTTGCATGGCTGAGTGCGCTGTCAAGTGCTTTGAATGCGCCATCCTCATCATGCGATTGCCAAAGGCGGTCGGCTAAGAACAGCTCCGCCTTGGATATGTCGCTTTCAAGCAGATCACTGCCGCTGTATCCCACGCTGATGACCGCTTCGCCTATGCCTATTGCTGTGGCAACGCTCTTTGCGGTTGCGCTCGGGTCGGCGGTGCTCCGTGATATCTCGCAGTGGATCATAAGCTGAATCAGTCTGCGCGCGAACGTTATAACGGTTTTTTCGTAAGCGGAGGAACGTTCCTTGCCAGAACATCCCATAATACTAAGAAATTCGCGGCAGGATGATATGCATGGCGCGTTTTCGGCAAGCTTTGCCGCCTTAGAGGTTTCACCGGTGACGGCATAAAGGTTGGCAAGGTTGAGTTTTGCCGCATACTTGTCGTCCCCATCATCCAAAGTGGCGATGACCTTCTCGTAAATCGAGATTGCCTCCTGCCACTCGGTGTATTTTTTGTGACGCTCCACGTCGAAGACCTCATACCCATCCTCATCAGTAGAGTGAAATTCTCCGTAGCGCACATATCCGGCGTTGTATAGGATATCCGCGAGGCAGAGCATGACCCGCTCATTGCCGGGGAACTCCACAAGCCCTTCGCGTGCTAAGCGTATGCACTCGTCCATTGAGACGTCTTCGCCATTGTTTTCGCGATTCATCCGCTTCAGCTTTTCGCAGAGTGAATCCAGCTTCTTCTGCCTGTCCGAGTCGTATCCGAAAAGGCGATCGATGGATACGCCGAAATACCCGGCGATAGATGGTAAAAGCCCGATGTCGGGACAGCAGATTGATGGGTCACATAGTTAAAGCTACCACACCAAAGCCTACGCTTACAACACCATCAAAGGTATATGTGCTTAATAATTGTATAATACTAACGCAACGGCCACCTATTCTTAATTCAAATAAGAATAGGTGGTCTCCATAATATTACATCTTGCACATGGTCAGCATTTACTTTATATTATAGCGAGAGAATTATATGCGTCAGCAATGGCACAATATATTATTGATATCATGCTGAGCCCTTTATCCCATAGCTGTAAGGCTGTTTAGACGTATTCAAAAAGTGAGATATCAATATATCTAATGCTTAAAACAATGCATACACATATACTACAATATACCCTTACTATCATTATGAATATCTAAAGCATCCTCATAAATGCTTATTTTATGTATAAACGATTCTATGCCACCTTCAAGATAGTTAACGATATGTTTTTTAATGCGACATTCACCAGGATATCCTGTAGTTTCTACCCATCCGTGTTGATTATCCGAACACATTATACATACTTGGTCTGCTTTGGCATTTGTTACTATTGTCGCATTATGCGTAGCAATAATGACTTGACGCTTTTCCTTTATTGAACGTAGTTGTTTTACCAAATTCCTATAGATATATTGATTGTCCAGATTATCCTCAGGCTGGTCAATGATAAGTGGCCTATAATCATTAGAATATTCGCTATATCCTAAAATAAAGGATAGCATCGCTACGACTTTTTGACCAAGAGATAAAGTTTCAACTGATTTATATATAGGCGAACTAGAATTACCTTCCTTGTTATTAATATTAAATTCTAAAGAAAAACATTCAATATGTGTGATATATTTTTTTAAATAGTCTATGACTGTATCTATGTTTTTGTCTGTAATTAAGCTTCTAAAAACATTTGTAAGGACTTCTTTTGCTTTAATCTTATCCAAAGATGTAATGCCCTTATCAATCATATCCTGATCTGGTTCTTTACAAAACGCCAATATGCTTTTTGTTGACAAAGCTTTGTCAACATCTTCGCTTATAACTAGCTTTAAAAAATCAAAGATCCCAAGTTCATCATTCAGTGACAAAAGATATTCGACTATATTTTCACTTGTGATGTTATAGTTTTTATACCAAATATTTTTCTTATAATTATCTCCGAACATCCAAAAACCAAAGTCTGGTTCTGAGAATGTATTATTTTGTGAATAAGTTATTCTTAGGATTTTTGCGTGTTTGTCATTAAATGGGGTTATAACTGAATATACTTCATTCCTGCGCTTTTGCAAAATATCCTGAACATTATCAAGAGCTTTCACTAAGCCGGATTTCTTCTTAAAGTGTATGGCTTCTTCCGGCTTTGATAAAACTTTGTTCTGAAACAGCGTTTTATATAAAAATTCGTTTATTTTATCATCACTAGCTGTATTTACTAAATCGTTAACCGAATATCTTACATCAAAGAAATTATTGAGCATTTCTCTCTTATTTCCCACTGTTTCAAGATACCACTTATCGCCTTTATATAATACTTTTGATATTTTTAGAAAACGTTTATAAGCATATTCTTTCACATCGTTAACATTATAATGATATTTATAATGATATCTGTTAGAAAGATTCTGACCGAAACAGCGTAAGATATTATCATCAGAGTTAGGCTTAATTGGCATTCGCATTTCTATTAGAAACTCTTCACCATGATAATCATAAAGAAGCCACGTATCACCATGAGAGCATATGAAATCCAATTTACTCATACTATCGCACTGTTGACTAAGCATAAATTCCAGTATCTCCAAAACGGTGCTTTTACCAGTTCCTCTGCCTCCTATAAGACAATTCAGTGACTTGGAAAAGTTTAGGCAAAAGCCGGATTTTTCATCACCTTTTAAAAAACCAATATTGCTATTTTGTATATAGATGCCTTTTATATACTGTTTGGCAAACTTTTCATTTTCAAAGCTGACAGAAATATCATAATCATTGAGAGCATCTTTTAGCATTAAATAATTTCGTTTGCTGCCCTTTATCCAGAATGTTTTATTGGGAATAGTATCAATGTCATGTGCATCATTATCTATTACAACATTAATATCCGCCGTTCTAAACTGCTTCAGATAGTTTTTAATACTGTTGCATTTGCTATAATCTGACAAGCCTATCAACTTCAATACTTTATCTGAAAACAGTTTTTTCTTGTAAGCACCGCTTGAAAACTTTTCTTTAAAAATGTCAGAGGTATCTAAATGAGCTAAATATCCAATACCATTGATAGACGTTATAAACTCCAAAACCTTAATGCTGGTTTCAAATGTACCGTCTTCAATTGATAATAAATGGTCATATAGCCATAAATTAATATTATCTATTGCAGTTTGGCAATCTTCAAATATTCCGACAACATGGTTTTTATCAGCACAGGAAATCTCTATGCCAAGCAAAACTTCTGGATAAACTTTATGAAATTTACTTCTACATAATTCTTTTATAGCAGTCTTTAGCTTTTCCACTCCTGTAACCGTATGATGATCTGAAACTACAATAAGCTCAATCTCATTAGTTATTATCACATCAGCTAACAACAAGTAAGAAAGGAATTCTTTTTTGCTACAATAGCAGGAACGAGTATCTTCAAGCGTTATACTATCCAAGGTCATCATCTCTGGAAAAACATTTCGCTTTATGCAAATATCGTAGATATCTTGTTCGGAAGCAGAAATATAATCATTATGGGACCATTGGCTAAGCAACCTGTAATCATATGATGCCGGAGTGTGAATGTGAAAGCATGATTTATGAAACGTGCCAAATTTTTCTTTTCTGTTTTTTATTGCTTCATATGCGACTTTTTCACTTTTAGTTGGTGTAGTCACATTTGTTCCTCCTTATTCCCGCTTTGAGCTAATTACCCACAACAGTATTTCATCATTTATTTACTTTATTATAATATACTCGACTTTTTACGGAAAGTCAACTTATTAAAAACAATATAGTTTTTTACTGTTCCCAGAATTATGTGTGACTAAAACAAAAGCCATAAAAAGCGCATATAACACTTAACAGCAATAGCGGCCACGCTCATAAGAGTCCCATGGTAAAAAGTCAACCCCAAAAACCACCAAAGATTAAAGCAAAACTTCGTCAAAACAGTCAAAAAAGCGCAAAAAGAC
>CALDFS010000150.1 GCA_937942105.1 uncultured Ruminococcus sp.
TGTAAGCGGCTTCATATTCCGCAAGACCCCTGCTATATTCAGCCTCACCAATGCTTAAAGCTGCCGAGGCTGTTTGAATCTGGATTATTGCAGAAGGAGGCAGTGCGGCAATGCCGGCTTTCATATCATCAAGCTGGGCTTTTGCACTTTCAAGCTGAAGCTTTGCGGCTTCAAGCTGAGCGTCAGCCGATTCACGCTCTTCAAGATATATTTTCCGCGATTCATCAATTTTTGCCTGAGCCTCGTTGAGTGCGGCTTGACCTTGTGCAAGCTTGGCTTCGGCATCTGCCTTCTGGCTTTCGTATTCCGCCAAGCCCTTTTCGTACTCTTCCCAGCCCTTTTTCAGCTCTGATTCATACTTTTCTATCTCTTCTGCTATTTCAGGAATTTCGCCGATCGGGTCGGCTTTGGTCGCATTTAGCTTTGCCCATGAATCGTCAAGCTCGGCGCGGGCATTATCAAGCTCTTCCTTTGCATCGGCAAGCTCGGATTCTATCCGCGATTTCTCACTGCGGTAGGTTTCCCAGCCGTCATCAATTTCAAGCTTTGCGTCATCAAGCTCGACCTGTTTATCCTGAAGCTCTGCCTGAGCGTCGGCAATCTCCTTATTACCGTCCGTCATAAGCTCATCATAACGAATATCCGCCCTTTCGCGCAGAAGCGTTTCAGCCGAGGCTTTCAGCTCATCAAGCTGAGCTTCGTATTCATCCGAATATATCTTCGCCCTATGTGGCAGAGTCAGATATATCTCGGTATAATAATCCGTCGTAAAGCCCTCCGGCAAAAGGTATATATACCCCGAAACAGAGCCGTTGCCAAGAGAGGTTGTTCCTCTTTCAAAATTAATGTATTCCGAGGAGTTCACAAGACCTACTACGGTGTATTCGTCATACGCGAATATATCAAAGGTATCCTGCGAATTGTCTTCGGAAAGCACTATTTTATCCCCGACCTTGCTTCCGGCGGAATGAAGATTATCCAAAACACACTCATCCGGTCTTTCAGGCAGTCTTCCAGACACTATGTCAACTCCGTTAACGCCGTCCAAAAGCGTGTGCGCATGGAGAACAGAATCGGAGCCGCTGTCGGTCAGATAAACAAAATCCGCACTTACCGAACCTACAGCCCTGTCCACACCGTCCATCTGAGCGAACGCTGCAACATCATCCTCAGTCAGTCCAAGTGTGCTCATCAGGCGAACGTCATACAGATTCAGCTCGTTCAGGTAATCGTCAGCTGTTTTTATCATAGCGGTTTCGCTGACTCTTAGCCCCGAGAAGAAGCCAACTCCAAGAGCGATAATGGCAAGTATGGCAAGGTATCTTCCGAAAGACTTTTTAATTGTCCTTAAAACTGATTTGAACAGCATACTAATCTCCCTCAAAAGAATCTTATACTTATTCTACGTTAAAAAGTGTCTGCAAAATCGCCGCAAAACCCACCGTATAGCGGTTTTGTGGTGATTTTGCAGTTACACGTAGAATTAGTATTACCACTCGATATCCTCTACCGGAACTGCTTTTTCGTTCTTTATCTGACTTATGACCGTGCCGTTTTTTACGGTTATCACCCTGTCCGCCATGGCTGTAAGCGCTGAATTGTGGGTGATGATTATAACCGTCATCCCTTTCTGGCGGCAGGTGTCCTGCAAAAGCTTTAATACCTGCTTGCCGGTCACATAGTCGAGCGCGCCGGTCGGCTCGTCGCAGAGCAGGAGCTTCGGATTTTTCGCGAGCGCGCGGGCGATGGCGACGCGCTGCTGCTCGCCGCCGGAGAGCTGGCCGGGGAAGTTGTTCGCGCGCGCGGACAGGCCGACTTCATTTAAGACCGTCGCCGCGTCGAGCGGGTCTTTACAGATTTGCGCCGCGAGCTCGACGTTTTCAAGCGCCGTCAGGTTGCCGACGAGGTTATAGAACTGGAAGACAAAGCCGATGTCGTGGCGGCGATAGGTCGTGAGCTGGCGGGCGTTGAAGCCGCTCACACGCGTCCCGTCGACCGTGATGGTGCCGCCCGAACAGGCGTCCATGCCGCCGAGCATGTTTAAAACCGTCGTCTTTCCCGCGCCCGAGGGGCCGACGATGACGCAGAATTCACCCTTTTCGATCGTAAAGCTGATGTGGTCCACCGCGCGAATTTCGATCTCTCCGCTGTGGTAGACCTTGGAAACATCCTCAAATGTGACGAAAGCCGCCATAGTCCGACTCCTCCGCTTCAAATATCATTTCTATTTTATTATAAGTGGAAAATAACGGAAATGCAAGTGCAGATATGGCAACTTGCATGAAAAAACCGCTAATTTTTTAGGCAAAAACATGAGAGCTGACGATTGAAATTTGCGTTTTCCACGCTTATAATACAAACTGAAGTAAATGAAGGAAAGGAGCGTGAAAACGAATATGTTTGAGAACTTCATCAAGCAGGATGTTGACGACATGATCTTCGGCAGCACCAAGCAGATCATCAGCGAGCGCTGAGATCCGTTGTATCGACCACGCGAAAGCGTGGCTTTTTTGTTTTTATCGCCGGAAAGGCGAAAAAGGGCCGCTTCCACGGGAATTTTCGTCCCGAGAGGCGGATTTTTCTTGCCTTTGCAC
Source organism: uncultured Ruminococcus sp. (assembly GCA_937942105.1). Lineage (GTDB taxonomy): Bacteria > Bacillota > Clostridia > Oscillospirales > Ruminococcaceae > Faeciplasma. The sequence continues at coordinate 2,595 of CALDFS010000150.1, forward strand.
GGTGTGTGTGATATACTTTTTCGGCTAATGAAGGATAAAAGTAAGGAGAGAGAACGCCATGGCTGTGATCGAATACGATTCCTACAAGCAGAAGCTG
>CALDFS010000151.1 GCA_937942105.1 uncultured Ruminococcus sp.
TGCCCATCGACCAGAACAGAACGCAGGGGCGATTTTTATCTCTTTCTGCCAACGACTCTCCCCTATCCACAATGGCCTTTTTAAAGCGGGTATCCATGGAAATAAGGGATATCGATTTGTAATCCTCATAAAGATTCCGCCAGCCGCGGGGAATCTCAACACAGCCGTGCGCCTCATAATCGGCTTCGTCTATCACGTAAAGACCGTATTCGTCGCAAAGCCGGCAGAACAGCGGCGAGTTGGGATAATGCGAGGTACGTACGGCGTTTACGTTGAACTGCTTCATCATGACGATATCTGCAACGAGCTTGTCATACGGCGCATAGTACCCTGTATCGGCATAGCTGTCGTGGCGGTTTACACCGCGGAATTTTACAAGCTTGCCATTTACTAAAACGGTGCTGTTTTCAACGCGGACATCGCGGAAGCCAACCTTTTCGCCTATAAGCTCGTCTTCCGTCTCTATGGTCAGGTCGTATAAATAAGGTGTCTCGGCAGTCCAGAGTGACGGGTTATCTACCTTGGCTATAAACTCGCCGCAGCTTGGCTCATCTCCGGCGCAGATGAGCGCACCATCCTTATCTTTCAGGGCAATATGCGCGCCTGCGCCCTTGACCGAGACTTTAAGTTCTGCCGAGCCATTTTCAAGGTCAAGAATGGTTTTTACGCGATAATCTTCAAGCCTTGCTTCGGGGCGGGAAAGGATGTAAACATCCCTGAAAATGCCGTTTAAGCGAATCTTGTCCTGATCCTCTAAATATGTGCCGTCGCACCATTTAAGCACGGCGCAGGTTATTCTGTTCTCGCCCCCGGCAAGATAAGGGGTGATATCAAATTCGCTGGTTGAGTGGGATACCTGAGTGTAGCCCACAAAGCTGTGGTTTATGTAGAGATAGAGGCAGCTGTCCACACCCTCGAAGACAAGTATGCGCTTCATGCCGTCCGGCTTGTAGTTGTAAGAGCGATAATAAACTCCGACCGGATTATCGTCCGGAACATAGGGCGGGTCGAACGGTATCGGATAGACAACATTAGTATACTGCGCCCTGTCATATCCGTGAAGCTGCCAGTTTGAAGGAACCGGTATAGTATTCTCATATACCGAGGAAGTAAAGTCATCCTCCAAATCAATTACCGAGGGAAGATATTTAAAGCTCCATTCTCCGTTCAGCAGCTCCAGCCTTTGTGAAGCTTCTCTTGGCTCGAAGGGGTTCTGACCCTTAGCGAATGGGACAAAATAGCTCCTTTTAGGCAGAGTGTTAATGTGCAGAGCATCGAAATCCTCATGATAAATCATCCGGCTTTTGTCAGAGCCGGGGGCTGATATTTTAGTCAAATCCATATATGCACTACCTTTCTGAAAGTAAAATCCAAGTGCGGAATAATATATCCCATACTTGGATTTTAACACATACTGCTGAAGATAGCAATAAGTTATATGAACTTCTTTGGCTTTTTTAAGTTTAAAATTATTTCATTTTTGCAGATTTGATTACTTTTCAATCTCGAAATATGCTTCGTACTCTGCATACTGCTCTGCGGTGTAACCTACGTTTTCCGTGCCTATGGTTACATAGTCCATATCTGTCCAGTTTATTTCAAATATTGCCTTGCCCTCGGCCGGTGATGTCATGCTGCCGTCATAAGCAAACTCGAAGCAGGTGCCGGGCGCTATGCTTTCTATATCTACAGCCTCACCGGCTTCATTGCGGATTTTTTCGGCAGGAAAGCCGAGCTTCACATAGTCCTTTACTCCGCATGTGCCGAGCTGAGCCATAGCGTAGATAACGGCGTTGCCGGAACCGTCTGATGCTGATTCTGCCTTGACTATCCAACCTTCGCAGATATACATTGTCTCCTCGATGCAGTCATCGAAATTAAAGGTTGCTTGACACTCGTTAAATGTGCTATCGTTCACCCTTTCACCGGTTATCGAAACCTTGGTAACTCCGCCGATTTGCATGGGGTATGACTCCTTGAACACTCCGTCAAAGTCAATATTGACTATTTCCCCGGTGAGGTCTTCTAACTTTTCAAGGTCATATTCACCCTCGATGACACTTATCGGAACGCTGAAGGTAAATGGAGAATATCCGCCCGGATAACCCTCGATTACCGCCGCGCAGGAGAAGCCTATAGTATCTGAATCCGTATGCTTGTTAGCACTGACTACTACTGCTTTTTCTATGGTTGCGGTCTCGACTTCATCAAAGGTGTCAACCTCGGAGCCGTCCGGGCTGTCTATGGGCGGGTCGGTATCGGGGTTTTGGTCTATGAAAGTATCTTCACCATCTATGGGGTCAACGGCGTTAATTCCGAGATTGTTCCCTTCCCCGCCGTTTGAACCGGTTGTTGAGCCGGCAGGCGTATCGGATGCGCACGCCGCCAAAAGCGTGATCACGGCTATAGCCAAAAGCATGGATAGAATTTTCTTGGTTGTTTTCATTTTATGTTACTCCTTATTTGTTGGATTTTCATGCTTCTTTCATTATGTAAAACAAAACACGGCGGAAAAATATTGCATATGCTGTTTGGCGGAGATGCTGTTCACAAAAAGTTTACAATTAGACTACTGCAATAGTCTTGACATTTTCAGACTATTGCGATAGTATAGTGTTAGACTATTGCAATAGTACAGAAAAAGGAAGGTATTTTTATGGACAACAAGCTGTTTAACTCTGAACTAAAGGTAATGGACATTCTTTGGGATGGCGGCGACAAATCCGCAAAGGAGATATCCGATATCCTTGGCAAGGAAATCGGGTGGAACAAGAACACTACCTACACCGTAATCAAAAAGTGCATAGCAAAGGGAGCGATTGAGCGCAGCGAGCCGGGGTTTATCTGCCACGCCGCCATCGACCGCGAAACGGTGCGGCAGAGCGAGACTGAGGAGCTTCTGCAAAGGCTTTTCGGCGGCTCTTCGGATTTGCTGTTTGCTTCGATGATATCCAGCGGAAAGCTTACCAAGGAACAGGTTCAAAGGCTGAATCAAATGGTTGACGAGCTTGCAGACGGTGAAACAAAATGAGCCTGCTTTTGTTGAGTCTTGGCTGCGGTATTCTGATTCTTCTGATACTGCTTGCGCGCAAAGTATCGGCAAGGCGGCTTCCAAGGCGGGTTATAACCCTGCTCTGGGCGGTGTGTGCGATGCGCATGATTATCCCATTTTCGCTGGAGCTTCCTGTGCTTTCTATGAAAGAGACTGTAGCCGCCGATGAACCCACTGTTATTATCTACCCAGCAGATTTTGCGGGTGATATCGCCCCTGCCGCGGCTTATGAACCGGACGTTATTCCGGCAGTCGGCAAAAGCAGTATAAAGGATGAAGCGGCAAAAAGTCCAAGCCGGAAAACACGGAAATTTCCTGCTAAAGCCCTGCTGCTCGGGATATGGCTTTGCGGGGCGGCGGGTATGCTCGTATTCTTCGGGTTCGACC
>CALDFS010000152.1 GCA_937942105.1 uncultured Ruminococcus sp.
AGGAATGCTTGAAAGCGGCGGCGATACATTAACTTCGATTTTCGGCAAGGCAGAGGGGCTTTTAAGCGGCAATTCGGAGGGCATTAATGCAATCATATCCTCCGGCGGGGACGCGCTCAGAAACGGCTTTGGGGGCTTTGTGGGGCTTGGCAGTACTGCGGCGAAGGAATTCGGCGGAGGCTTGGCTGAGCAGCTTATTCTTTTAAAGAGCGACATATTCGGAGCGGGGCTTGATATTATCGGCTCGTTTGCCGAGGGCATCGGAAACAACGCCGAGGGGCTTGTGGAAACGGCGGTTCAAATCGAAGAGAAGATATCCGGCAAAATCAATGAGAATCTGCCAAAGGTAACTGAGGCGGGCAAGAAGATAATAAAAGCCTTTGCTAAGAGTATAGACCCTATAGAGCTTCTGAATGCCATAGGCGACGGCATTACAAACGTTTTTGCAGGCTTAGAGGAGCTTCTTGGTAAAAGCTCCGGCGACGTTAATGATTTTATTTCTGCAGGCGGGAATGTGTTCAGCAAGGTATTTGATAGTCTTTCTAAGCTTGCGAGTACTGCGGCGAAGGAATTCGGACCAGAATTGGCTATACAATTTTTAAGCTTTAAAGCCGAGATATTCGGAATGGGGATTGATTTAATCGGTTCGTTTGCCGAGGGAATAGGCGAAAAAGCCGACACGGCAGAAGCAGCTATGGGTATAGTAAGAAAGATTGCTGATAAGATTGTTAAAAATCTTCCCAAGATAGCCGATGGAATAACAGCTTTGCTTGGCTCGATGTCGCAGGAAATGGATAAGGAAGAGAACAGGCAGGCACTTTCAAACACTGTTGACGCTATTTTCAACTTTATTTTCGGTGAGGATGGGCTTACATCTGCTGAAAATGTTGAAAGTATAGCCGGTATTGCGCTTAATCTTATTTCGGCGCTGGGAAATGGGCTGGTTGATAATCTGCCGGAAATCGGTGAATCGATAAAAAGAGTTGTGCTTGGAATTCGAGACGAGCTTGATGAAAAAATAGAAAGCACCGACTGGGGCGAGCTTGGCAAAAAGCTGTGGAATAACTTTTGGAGCTTTGACGCGAGTATTACAGACGCATTCCGCAGATTTTTCCTTGGCGATAATGTTGTGGAAGACATTGAGTATACCAAGCAAAGCATCGGGGAAGGCTGGAATAATTTCACCGGGTGGATAAAGAACGAATCGGACAAATCAAAGGCTTTTTGGAGCGGAGAAAAAAGCGGCAGCGAAGATGATAATAAGACCGGCAGTTGGAGCGATTGGCTTGATGAATTTCTTGCACCACTTGAAAAGACCAAAAGATGGAAAGAGATGGACGAAGCAAGAGAAAAAGGAACTGTTCAATACTCAGAAAGTGCTATCGGCAAGGAGGTTGCCTCTATCGTTAACAGTATGCTGATTAAATCGCAGACCGAAAAAGCCCCGCCGACCGAGGTCAACTTAAATATCGACGGCGAAAGGGTGGCTCAGGTTGTTGTGGACCCGATTATTAAAAGCATAAGGCAAAGAGACAAAGGGGGTTATCTGTATTGGAACGAAACAGGTCAATAACCATTACAAACGGAAGCGACACGGTTACGCTTCTGCCTGGGATAAGGTTCAGTATTCAGCAAAAGCGAATCGCCCAGAGCGCTACAATGGCTTCGGGGCGGCTGGTAATGGATATTGTGGGATACAAAAATATTCTTTCCATTCCGACCGGATGGCTTCCGGCGGACAGGCTTAATGTGCTTATAGGCATGATAAAGAAAAACCCTTATCTTACGGTGGAATACCCTTGGCTTATGGGATGGAAAACAGGGGTTTTTGTTTTTGAGCTGCCGGAGATAGTTGCTTTTAGGTATGACGAAAATGGATGCGACAGCCTGGGAGTAAAGCTTGAAGCGGAGGAGGCGGAGGCGAGCAATGCAGAAGCAC
>CALDFS010000153.1 GCA_937942105.1 uncultured Ruminococcus sp.
ATATCAGTCTGCCGTTTGACCCGCCCTTTCTGAACAGGGTCGAGTCGCACTTGGGGCAGATTTCCGCAGTCGGAGTGTCCCAGGTCATAAAGCCGCACTTGGGGTTATCCTCGCAGCCGAAGTATTTTTTGCCCTTCTGGGTTTTCTTTTGCAGGACTGTCTTGCCGCAGTACGGGCATTTTCCGGGGGTTTCGGTTACAAGTCTTTTTGTGTTGCGGCACTCCGGGAAGCCTGAGCAGGCTAAGAATTTGCCGTATCTGCCAAGCTTTATTACCATCGGCTTGCCGCACAGCTCGCAGATTATATCCGTCTTTTCGTCAGGAACCTTTACCCTTTTGCCTTCCATGTTCTTTTCTGCCTGCTGCAAGGATTTATCGAATTCCTTGTAGAAGTCGGCAAGGGTGTCCCTCCACTCGCGCTTGCCAAGCTCGATATTGTCAAGCTGAGATTCCATTTCGGCGGTGAATTTAAGGTCCACTATCTTCTTGAAGTTATCCTTCATAAGCTCTGTCGTGACTATCCCCAACGATGTCGGCTTAAGCTGCTTGCCCTCCCGCTCGACATAGGAGCGCTGTAAAATGGTGGTTATGGTTGAGGCATAGGTGGAAGGGCGGGCTATGCCATATTCCTTGAATGCCTTTATCAGCGTTGCTTCGGTATATCTTGCCGGGGGCTGGGTGAAATGCTGCAAACCATCCAGCGATTTCAGATTGAGGACATCGCCCTTTGATATTGGCGGAAGCATGCTTGCCTCCTCGGAATCCTCCTTGGCTTCCTCATACAAAGCCGTAAAGCCGTCAAACCTTACGCTGAAGCCGGAAGCCTTGAATACGCAGCCGTTCGCTTCTATCGCGGCGTTGGTTGTATTCATAATGCAGTCCGCCATCTGGCTGGCTATAAAGCGCGACCATATCAGCTTATAAAGCTTATACTGGTCATTCGTAAGGGATGCTCTTGCCTTCTCCGGGGTCAAATCAGCCATTGTGGGGCGTATAGCCTCGTGCGCGTCCTGCACGTTAGCGTCCTTGGACTTATATGCTCTGGGCTTTGGCGGCAGATAGCTTTCACCGTAGGTGCTGTTTATGAACTGTGCGGCGGCTGCCTTTGCCTCATCGGATATCCTAAGCGAGTCGGTCCTCATATAGGTTATAAGACCCACAGCGCCTATTTCGGGAAGCTCAACGCCCTCGTAAAGCTCCTGAGCCACGCTCATAGTCTTTCTTGAATTGAAGCCAAGGCGCGATGAAGCCTCCTGCAATAATGTAGGAGTGGAGAATGGTGCGGCCGGGGTTTTAGTCCTTGTGCCGTTTCTGACGGAAGATACCACGAACTGCGCACCGTCAAGTCTGGCAAGAACAGCGTCAGCATCCGCCTTGTTGTTAAGCTCCGGTTTTTCGCCGTCAACCGTGTGAAGCTTGGCAACAAATGTCTTTTTCGAGCTTGCCGCCGTAAGCTTGGCTTCAACAGACCAGTATTCTACCGGAACGAAGCTGTTTATCTCGTTCTCCCTGTCTACAATCATTCTCACCGCAACAGACTGAACCCTTCCCGCAGAAAGACCCTTTCTTACCTTTTTCCAAAGGAAGGGCGAAAGCTTATAGCCCACGATTCTATCTAAAATCCGCCTTGTCTGCTGGGCATTTACTATGTTCATATCTATGCATCTGGGCGCGGCGATTCCCGCTTCAACGCCGGTTTTGGTAATCTCGTTGAAGGTTATGCGGTTCTTCTGAGCAGGGTCGAAGCCAAGAATCGTCGCAAGATGCCACGAAATAGCCTCGCCCTCGCGGTCGGGGTCGGTCGCAAAATATACGTGTTCCGACTTTTTGGCGAGCTTTTTTATATCCTTTATGACGTTTTCCTTGCCTGCAATATCCACATAGGTAGGCTCGAAGCCATGCTCAACATCCACCGCGAGCTTTGATTTTGGCAGGTCGCGGACGTGCCCCACGCAGGCGACAACGTTATAACCGTCCCCCAACGTTCTTTTTACCGTATGGATTTTTGAAGGCGACTCAACAATAATAAGATCTGACATTAAACTATCTTCCTTAAAACGCTGTATTTATATTGTATATCTGTTTCCGGAAAGCGACTTTATTATGCCCTCAAGCTCAAGCTCGGTCAGCATGGTTTCAACATCCTCCGACCAATCGCAAAGCGCAACTATATCATCAAAATGAACGGCGCCGTTTCCTGAAACAAATTCTATTATTTTCTTCTTTTCATCGGACATACCGTCCGTATTGATAATTTTTATTTCAGCCTTGTCGGGCTTTGCTTCCTTAGTGGGCTTGCGCGGTCCTGAATTGCTTACCGGCTTTTTCGGCTTTTCGGAAAATACTCCTTCCGAGCTTTTCAGCCTTAACACGGCTGAATTATGATTTAACTTGTGAGAGTAGACGCTGTAATATTCGCGCAGAACGTCGCGCGCGTCGAGCACGGGTATTGCGCCGTCTCTTATAAGACCTGTCACTCCGGCGTATTCGCTGTTAAAAAGCTCATGCGGGGTAATACAGAAGACATCCCTTCCCTGCCTAAGCGCAGAGGATGCCGTGCTGAGTGCTCCGCTCTTCTCGCCCGCCTGAGTTATCAGCGTTCCCATGGATATACCGGAAAGAACTCTGTTCCTTGCACGGAAATTTGTGCCCAGCGGCGGCTCATCCGGGAAGAATTCGCTTATAACAGCGCCGTTGCCGGAAACCGCCCTTTTGATTTCCGCGCCGTTCTTGGGATAATCGTAAAACAATCCGCACGGAAGGACGGAAACCACCTTTCCGCCGGCTTTTATTCCGGCTTTAAGAGCTATACTGTCCAACCCCGGAGCCATTCCGCTGGCTATTACCACCCCGGCATCTACAAGCTCGGAGCAGATTCTT
>CALDFS010000154.1 GCA_937942105.1 uncultured Ruminococcus sp.
AGCTGCGCAGGTCCTCATCGGCCATCTCAGCGGAGATGAGGGTGTAGCCCAGCATACAGCCGTATACCGCCAAAGCGGTATGCAAAGGGTTCAGGCAGGTGGTAACCTTCATCCGCTCGGTCTTGTTTACGGTATCTCTGTCTGTGAGATATACCCCCGCCTTTTCAAGGGCAGGGCGATCGTTGGGAAAGTTGTCCTCAATTACAAGATACTGCGGCTGTTCGGCGTTTACAAAAGGCGCGATAAATGTCTTCTTAGATGTTATAATAGGAGCAATATTTTCCATGCCCATATCCTCAAGCATCTTCTGAACCTTTTCGGAGGGGCGGGGAGTAATCTTATCTATCATGCTCCACGGGAAGGCTACAACGCTTTCATCGCTGATGTAATCGATAAAGCCGGAATCGACATGCCCCGCTTCATGCCAGCCGTTTGCGATTGTCATAACAGCGGATTTAAGCTTTTCGCCGTTGTGCGAGCAATTGTCCATGCTTACAAGTGCAATCGGCAGCTTACCTGCCTTATATCTTTCATAAAGCAGGCCGGCAACAAAGCTCATAGCGTGCTTTGACTTTCCGGGACCGTTTGCAATGTCCTCCTTGACTATAGGCATAAGCTCGCCCTGGGTGTTCTTAACGGCGTAGCCCTTTTCGGTGATGGTAAAGCTTATCATCTGAAGGCTGGGTTCTGTGGCTATCTGGCGGAAGCGCTCCATGTAGTTTTTGTCACTCGAATCCGCCTTCAAAGCCTCGCACACCGAAGCCAGAACCTCGGATTTTACCGAACCGTCCGCCATCAGCGAGACGTTCAGGGTTAGATTGTCATGCTCGGTGAATATTCTGTCGATAATTTCAAAGTCGAAGGTATCAGCGGCGATGATTCCGGTGCTTTCTATTCCTGCGTTGAGCAATGAATCCTGCAGGCTCGAAATGAACCCGCGGAAGATGTTTCCTGCGCCGAAGTGGAGCCATGTCGGGCTGACGCGGGTATTCTCGCGCACGGCGCCTATATTGTATTTCGGAAGGGTGATTTCACCCCAGCCGGAAGTGTTTAAATCAGATAAATTGAGTTTCATGATGCATTTGTCCTTTCAAAGCATACGGCTTTTATGAGCGGTGAGCCTTATCGATGGCTTCCCACAGACCGTTTAGGTAGCAAACGCCCAAAGCCCTGTCATAAAGACCGTAGCCGGGGCGCCCAACCTCGCCCCAGATCATTCTGCCGTGGTCTGGGCGGATGTAGGTATCCGGGCAGGTTTCGTAAATTGCCTTCATTATTTCGTACATATCAAGGTCGCCGTCGCTCGAAAGATGGCTGGATTCGCAGAACACTCTGTCCGAGCCTAAGTGCTTCAGGTTTCTTACATGCAGGCAGCCTATTCTTCCCATCTTTCCGAAGTGGCGGATGATAGAGGGAACATCGTTATCAACATTCGAGCCTAAAGAGCCGGTGCATAGGCAGAGGGTGTTGCAGGGGCTGTCAACCAGCTTGACGATCTTGTCGTATCCTTCCTGAGAGTGGGCGACTCTGGGCAGACCGAATATCGGCCATCCCGGATCGTCCGGGTG
>CALDFS010000155.1 GCA_937942105.1 uncultured Ruminococcus sp.
CCTTCCGCTTTACGGAAGCGGGCTTTGCATACTTTTTCTGATAGCATCGCTGGAGAGGTTCAACATCTTTGAAAATCCCATAACGGCTAAAATCGTGCTGTTTATCTGCATGGCTGTTTGCATGACGGCTATAGAGTACATCGCGGGAATTATCAGCTTAAAGCTTACAAACGTAAGACTGTGGGACTATTCCAAGGAGTGGGGCAACATTCAGGGAATAATATGCCCGAAGTTTTCCTTCTTCTGGGCGGTGCTGGGCGCGCTTTACTACTTTTTAGTGCATCCGCACATACTTTCCGCGCTGTATTGGCTTTCAAACAACCTTGCGTTTTCCTTCTTTATCGGGCTGTTTTACGGCGTTTTCGTGATAGACGTTGTGTACTCCTCAAACCTTATCTACAAGCTGAAGAAGTTTGCGGACGAGTATCAGGTAGTCGTGCGGTACGAGGAGCTTAAAGCGCAGCTTCAGGCGGCAAGGGAAAGGGCAAACGAAAAGCAGCACTTCTTCCTGTTCATGCGCTCTGAAAGACCGCTTTATGAGCATCTGAAAGAAATGAGGGAGCAGCTTGAAACCAAGGCAAAGAGGTACAAAAAGAAATAGTTTAGGGCATAGCTCTATCAAATAGTAAAGGAGATAATAATTATGGCATTCGATTTTAAGGACATTTCAAAGCTTGCAGGCAAGGTAATCGGCGGTCTTGATAAGGACGGCGACGGCATTGACATGGGCGACATAACCTCGGCTCTTAAAGGCGCCGGCGGGCTGGACATTGACGGACTTGACCTTGACAGCATCACAGGAGCTATAAAGGGCTTCGGAAAGCTTAAAAATCTTGCGCCGACAGATGATAAGGTTCAGAGCAAGGTTTCAGACCTTAAGGGGCTTATCGAAAAGAATGTATCGGGCGGCTCGGAGGATATTCTTAAGAAGATTGCAGGTGCGGTAACAAGCGGCGATATCAAGGAAAAGATTGATGGTATCGGCGGAAGCGGAACAGGTGATTTTGTTAAGAAGGCTATTGAGGCGTTTGTGAAGAAGTAAGCTGATATCCCGAAGTTTTGTTAAAACCGCGAGTGAGTGCAGTCATGGACGCGTTCCACGCGCCCATAGGGAAACCCCTTACGGTGGTTTCCCTACAGAAAAACAGTCCACCGGACTGTTTTTCTTACCCTTCCTGCGTTTTTTTTGGAAAGGGGATTTCGCTCCTGCGGGAGCGACAAGGGACGCTGCCCCTTGACCCCGCCACCCTTTCGAGAAAGGGTGGACGGAAAGCTTTTAGTTTTTTTGCATTTATACATCTGCATATAACAAAAAATCGACCGCACAATCTAATTGTGCGGTCGAAATCATATCAAAGAGTGTCAGATTACTTAATCTCAACAGTAGCTCCGGCCTCTTCGAGCTTAGCCTTAAGCTCGTCAGCCTCTGCCTTGGAAGCGCCTTCCTTAACAGTCTTAGGAGCAGCCTCAACGAACTCCTTAGCTTCCTTAAGACCAAGACCTAAGATTTCCTTAACAGCCTTGATAACGCCCATCTTAGCGTCGCCGAAGGAAGCGAGAACTACGTCGAACTCGGTCTTCTCAGCAGCAGCGGCAGCGCCTGCACCAGCAACGGGAGCAGCAGCGATAGCAGCGGTAACGCCGAATTCTTCCTGGATAGCGTCAACAAGCTCCTTGAGCTCGAGAACGGAGAGGCCCTTGACCTCTTCAACAATGTTTAAAATCTTTTCTGAAGCCATTTTTAATATCTCCTTTAAATGTAGTTTTTAATAAGATTTTGCCGCATCACGCGCAGTATTCTGCGGGATGCGCTTCTTTAAGCCGCCAAAGATTTATGCGGCTTCGCCTTCCTTCTTTTCTGCAACTGCGGCAATGGTAGCTGCGAGCTTCTGCATGGGACCCTGCAAAGAGCCAACCAGCTGAGCAAGAAGAGTTTCCTTTGAAGGAATCTTGGAAATAGCCTTAACACCTGCTTCGTCATAGGTTTCGCTGCCGATGAAGCCTGCCTTCAGCTTGAAATTCTCATGCTCCTCGGCGTACTTTCCTAAGATTCTTGCAGCTGCGGTTTCGTCACTCTCGGAAACTGCGATTGCGGTTGCGCCGTTCAGAACGTCGGTCAAAGCGTCTAAGCCTACCTCGTCCATAGCGCGCCTTAACAGGGTGTTCTTTTCTACAAAGTACTTAACGCCTGCTTCTCTGAGTTCCTTACGGAGTTTGGTATCATCCTCAACAGAGATACCGGTATAATCAACCAGCACGCCTGCTGTTCCAGACTTCAAAAGCTCTACGATTTCGGCAACCTTGGCTTTCTTTTGGTTAAGAACGTTTTCGTTGGGCATTTTTTTCACCTCTTTTTAATAGAATGAATTGCTACTTATTACAGACTATATGCGCCCGATTTTCGGAACGGCTTCGGTCTGTAATCAGCAGCTGCTTCGCCCAAAAACATATAAAGAAAATCCCTTTCTTCTTGATAAAACAGTGAAGAAAGGAATGTATAAGTAAAATTTACTGATACTCTTTCCTCGGCTGGATTTCCGCGATAATATATCGCCACCAACTGTCTTAAGAAACGAAGCATTGTTATTTTATCACAGTCGGGAGCTTTTGTCAAGCCCCCGACGGCAATATTTTTAAAATATCGCGGTTGCGGAACGCAAACGCTTGAATCAAACGCCGTACTTAGCGGTATTGACCTTAACGCCAACACCCATAGTAGAGGATACTACTACGCTCTTTAAATACTGACCCTTAGCAGCGGCGGGCTTAGCCTTTACAACTGCTTCAAGCAAAGTGTTCAGGTTCTCGGCAAGCTTTTCGGTTCCGAAGGAAGCCTTGCCGATGGGGCAGTGGATGATATTGGTCTTATCAAGACGATACTCGATCTTACCTGCCTTAGCCTCCTGCACTGCCTTTGCAACGTCAGGGGAAACGGTTCCGGCCTTGGGGTTAGGCATAAGTCCTCTCGGACCTAAAACCTTACCTAAGCGACCTACAACGCCCATCATATCGGGAGAAGCGATAACAACGTCGAAATCGAGCCAGTTCTCCTTCATGATCTTGTCAACATAGTCAAGTCCGCCTACATAGTCAGCGCCGGCAGCCTTTGCAGCCTCATACTTGTCTTCCTTGCAGAATACAAGCGCTCTGACGGTTTTACCGGTACCGTTAGGCAAAACAACGGCACCTCTTACCTGCTGGTCGGCATGACGGGAGTCAACGCCCAGGCGGATGTGTACTTCAATGGTTTCGTCAAACTTGGCCTTTGCGTTTGCCGCAGAAAGAGCAACAGCCTCGTCTGTATCGTAAAGCTTGGTCTTGTCGATAGCCTTAAGCGCATCGACATACTTTTTTCCGTGTTTCATTATATAAAATCTCCTTTATTATATAAGGTGGTGATACCGCCGGTGAATTCGGCGGTTAGCGGAAAAGGATATTCCTCCCACTTTTTTAGTCGCTTACGCTAATTAATCAACAACTGTAACGCCCATGGAACGAGCTGTTCCGGCAATCATGCTCATGGCGGCTTCAACTGAAGCTGCGTTAAGGTCGGGGAGCTTCTGCTCTGCTATTGCCTTAACCTGATCCTTGGTTATAGTTGCAACCTTGGTCTTGTTGGGAACGCCCGAGCCGGACTCGATGCCGCAGGCCTTCTTGATAAGAACGGCTGCCGGAGGAGTCTTTGTGATGAATGTGAATGAACGGTCTGCATAAACGGTGATTACAACAGGAATGATAAGACCCATATCGTTCTTGGTTCTTTCATTGAAGTCCTTCGTAAAAGCCATGATGTTTACGCCGTGCTGACCGAGTGCCGGACCAACCGGGGGTGCCGGAGTGGCTTTACCGGCAGGGATCTGAAGCTTGATAATGCCTGTAACCTTCTGTGCCATAATTACTTTCCTCCAATAATGTGGTGATAAATCGGGGATTCCGACTTATTAGGCGAGCCGACTCAAAAATTTCCGGCTCTCCCACTGTTTACGGTGAATTCCGTAAAATACTGCTTATGTGCTATTCCTCTGCCCTTTTTACCTGAGTGATGGATAACGTTGCCGCAGTCTCGCGGCCGAACATGGATACTACTATATCCACCGTCTGCTCGTCGAGATTGATGTTTTTAACGTTTCCTACCCAGCCGTTGAACGGTCCTCCAAGAACGGTTACATCGTCTCCTACCTTGAAGTTTACGCTGGTCTGAACCTTCTTAACGTCTACGCCCAGCGCTGCCACTTCCTTATCGGAAAGCGGAACCGGCTTGGACCCGGGACCTACAAAGCCCGTAACGCCGCGGGTATTTCTTACGATATACCACGACTCGTCGGTCATAACCATTTTAACTAATACATAGCTTGGGAACAGCTTGCTTTCAGCTTCCTTCTTATTACCCTTGGCGTCCGTCTCCTCCACCATTTCTATGGGGATTCTTACCTGCTGGATAATATCCTGAAGCTTGCGGTTTTCAACAACCTTTTCAATATTCTGAGCCACCTTGTTCTCATATCCGGAATAGGTGTGAACAACATACCATCTTGCAGATGAGGTTTCTTCCATAATAAATTGTTCTCCTTTCAGATTATTTTTGAACAGATATCCGGGCATTGCCGGATTTGCTCAGTTTAAGAGTATGTGCTTTTTTCATTGCGTAAGACTTACAGAAGTCTTAACAGCAGACCGAAGATAGAATCGACTATAAAAAGCGCAACTCCGCTGATAAGGCAAACCGCCAGAACAACGAGCGTGTTGTTGACGACCTGCTTTTTGCTGGGCCAGACGACCTTTTTGGTTTCGGCAATCAAGTCTCTGAAGAATTTTCCGACGGCGCTGTTTCTTATCTTAATGCCGAGCTTCTTGAAGACATTGCCCTTTGAGGTATCCTTGCTCATGTCGCAGCCCCCTTACTTAGTTTCTCTGTGAAGAGTGTGCTTCCTGCAGAACTTGCAATACTTGTTCATCTCAAGCCTGTCAGGGTCGTTCTTCTTGTTTTTCTTGGTGTTATAG
>CALDFS010000156.1 GCA_937942105.1 uncultured Ruminococcus sp.
ATTCTTTTAAGGCGGATATACTTATACATCAGGCTTTTTGGCAGCCGAGGGACTGCCTTAGATATGAATTTATCGAGCCGCTGACCGGCATCGTTTTTTTGTATTGTAAAGCTTTTCATACTGTCCTTTTTTATCGATTAATAGTATAGATATATAATAGCCTTTTTACTTCGTTTTGTCAATCTGTATTTTTTCATAAAAATTAAAAATAATTAAGAAAAATTAATGAAATGTAACCGTATTGTAGCTTGAAAATACCGCGATATTGTGCTACAATAATTCTGGTGCAAAGGCTTTAGGCTGCGAGCTGTCTTTTGCTCCAAAACCAATCAGCACTAACGGTTTTATCACCGCCGAAAGGACACTTGAAATGAACGTTAAAATGAAAGCTTTTACTATATTATGCGCCGCCGCACTCTTAACAGGTACTCTGAGCGGATGCGCAAAAAATGAAATTCCCCAGTCCGATTCCCCTGATCCAAGCAATACAGTCTCCGCTACTGTTTCCGAGCCTGCAACCGTCAGCGACAATGTGCCGCAGTTTGTTGTAACGCATGAGTCTGAGCCGGTCACTCAGCCGAGGCAGACTCAGGAGCAGCCACCTGTAACCGCTTCAAACAACAATCAGGGCGACTCACCTGTGACAAATGCCCCGCCGGTTACTCAGACGCAGGACGTCACCGGCGAGCCGGTATCATCCCACAACATTAAAGCGACTGAATCTACCACCAACTCAAACGGAGAGATAGTTGACGACTGGCGCTCCGACCTTGTATTCAACACCGAGGACCCGGACGAGCTTTACAGTATATTCGGGCTTAGCCGCTCGGAAAGGGAGCAGTACTATCAGAAGATATCGCAGGAATGCGAATTCCCGATTATCCACGTTTCAACCGAGGATGAGCGCGAGGTGCTTTCTAAGGACAATTACGTTAACTGCCTTGTCGAGATTTTCAACTGCGAGGACGAGCTTAAGATGGACGCTACATCCGCCGGAATCCGTGTAAGAGGAAACGCCAGCGCCTACTACGGCGATGTTGACCAGCTTCGTGAGAACGGCGCGCCTTACCGCATAAAGTTTACCCACAAGCAGTCGGTTCTGGGACTTAACGACAATGCCCGTTGCAAATCGTGGGTGCTTTTGAAGACCTATGAAACAGGCGTTCGCGACCATCTTGCATTCGAGCTTGCGCGCGCTATCAATGAGGGAAAATATTATGCCTCCGATTCAAGATTCGTTCAGGTATACATGAACGAAGAATACATGGGAATATACCTTCTGTGCGAGCAGTGCCAGGAAAATCCCAACCGGGTTGCCATAAACGAATGTGAAGAGGGCTACACCGGCACCGATATCGGCTACTATGTCGAGCTTGACAACTACTCATACGACGAGGAGTGGAGGTTCATGCTCAACTACAACAAGGAATCCATCACCGACGAAAGCGGAACTACACGCGTGCCTAAGAGATATTATTACACCATCCGAAACGACATTTACTCCGACGAACAGCTGAAATTCATTGAAAGATACTTTGAGGTCTGCTATGAGATACCAATGCGCGCCATCAAGTACGGCGAGTTCTACCGGCTCAACGACGATTTCACCCTGACGCTGGCGCAGGATGAGTTCTCATCCGCCGAAGAATGTGTTTCACAGGTGCTTGATTTGGAATCATTTGTTGATATGTATATCACCTATGAGATCGTTAACGACCAGGATGTGGGCGGCGGAAGCTTCTTCTTTGCGGTGGACTTCGGAAACGTCTCGATGTATAAGACCCTTACCTGCGTTTCGCCGTGGGACTTCAGCTGGGCTTACACCGACTACAGTGCCAAGGCGGCAGGCGGGCTTTACGCCGCAAACTTCAAGGACAGCTACTTCGTTGAACACTGGGGCGACCGCTCAAATCCATGGCTGATCCTTCTCTACTCTGCCGACTGGTTCCAAGACATGGTAAAGGAAAAATGGGCAGAGAGATATCAGGCTATACTCCAGACTCTTTCAGACGTCAGAAGCACTGTAAACACCTATTCGTCAGACTTTGACAAGGACGGCGCGCATCGTGCTTCAAGAGCAAGAGCAACGCTCGATTGGACGGATTCGAGGGTTGAATATCTGAACGGACTTTGGGGATAAATCCCGAAAATAATACAATTAAGAGCCGAGGATGCTGTCCCCCGGCTCTTAATTGTATCGCAAAAAGGCAGAAAAAACTCCCCGCATGAAGAAGCGAGGAGCTTTTTTACTGTTCATTGTAATTGCTTTAAGGAAAATTACTTTCTCTTGGAAACAACTACAGCAGCGGCTGCGATAGCCATAGGAAGAACTGCGAGAACGATACCTGTATCAGCAGGAGTTTCGT
>CALDFS010000157.1 GCA_937942105.1 uncultured Ruminococcus sp.
CATAATTATAGGCTCGATGCAGCTTGGACATGAGATTTTCTCGGTTAATAACGGCGTTATGACGCTTGATTTCGATAAGCCCACCATAAGAAAGCTTTGGGATAACTACTATGTTCCCTATATAAATGGCTACTTCGCATCTTCCGGAAGATTCAGAAGCGACGATGTTAAAACCGGCAATATTTTAGCGTTTGTAGGCTCATCCTCCGGCGCGACCTTCTTCCCGGATAAGGTCGTTTTAAGTGACGATATTGAAGAGCAGATAGAAATGATGGTATTTGAATCTCCCCAGTTTGAAGACAGCAACGGCTGTGCTGTTCAGCAGGGTGCAGGAATGGTAGTTACAAATACCACCGAGCAGGAAATCCGCGCTTCGGTCGAATTTCTGAAATGGTTCACTTCAAACGAGCAGAATATAGCATTTTCAATAGGTTCGGGATATATGCCGGTGCGCAAGAGCGCCAACGATATTGAAGTGATTTCAGGGCAGATGCCTGAGCTTTCACGTACTATGAGGGATGTTCTTAACTCCGCAATAGAAACAGTAAATTCATATACGCTTTATACTCCGAAGGCGTTTGAACACGGAAGCGATGCAAGAAAGATTCTGGAATATTCGATGAGCGATACTGCCTCTGCTGACCGCGCCATTGTTAAGAAGCGTCTGGCTCAGGGCGAAACGCTGGAGCAGGCTGTTAAGGATTTCGTTTCCGACGAATACTTTGAAGCATGGTATAATAAGGTTCTGATGTCACTGAAGGAGTTTGAGGGTGAATAACGCAGGCGTATACATATATTAAATCCGTCGCATGGCGCATTTAAGGCATGCCGTAAGTTATAAAAGAAGAAAGGAAGGTGGAGCCTGTTTATGTCATCCTTAAAGGAAAGAATACTGCATAAGCTGAATTATGCTTCGCCGTCGAAGCCGCAGTCGGTTTTCAAAACCATAATGGTTCCGATGATAATATTGGTAATCGCTGAGGTAATTCTTCTTGTGTCGGTTCTTGCCGGAACCAACGTTTTGCAGCGCCTTAACCGCAATTCGGAGGATCTTATATTAAAACAGCTTCAGAATAGGTCAAACTATTTCAGCTCGTCGCTGTATAACTGGTCTGATCTTGATATGCTTGCATCCACGATAAACGCCAAAGCCGAAAAAATGATAGGCGACGGTACAATAAACATAGATGAGCTTCAAAGCAATTCCGAGGTCAGCACTCCGCTTGTTTTGGATATTGTAGATGATTTGATTTCGACGCTGTATTCAAAACGCCTTTCGGGAATATACGTTGTTTTCAACACCACCAATTTAAATGATATTCCCAAAATGAAGACGATCCCGAACCGCACAGGTATATATATACGGGATATGGACCCAACATCTACTCCGTCCGAAAGATATGAAGACCTTCTTTTGTGCAGAGCTTCGGTTCAGGTAGTTCAGGGGCTTAATATATCTACCGACAGATGCTGGAAACCGCAGTTCACCTTTGCCGAGGATAAGGATACTCCTGAAAACTTCGCGTATTTTACCGAGCCACTTAAAGCGGCGTTCAAGTCCGGCTGGGTTAAGGACTACAGCGATTACGGCTACTGGGGCGGCTCTGCACATCTTCTTATAGATTCAGATGTTTCCGCAATAACCTATTCCATCCCGCTCGTTCTGAGCGATGGTACGATTTACGGCGTTCTCGGCATAGACATAGCTGATGATTATCTGATGTCAATGCTTCCGTATACCGAGCTTTATGATGATGACGTAGGAACGTATTTTGTTATTAAGCAGAAATCCAGCGTAGACTCCTTGAAAATAGTAACTCCGATTCTGTGGAACGGCGGGCAGTTTTCTAACAGCAAGGAGGTTTCTTTAAGCCTTTCGCGGCATAATGATGGTTATTCGTTTGAATATAAGGGTGAATCATATTTCGCTTCCGCAGTTCCGCTATCGCTTTACAGCAATAATTCGCCGTTTGAAAACGATTACTGGGCAATACTCGGCGCTGTGCCGGCAAAGAATATATATGAGTTCTCCAACCGTATGCTGGGGCTTCTTATTCTGGCTGTTATATTTATGTTCATAGCGGGAATTATAGGAAGCATTATCATAAGTAAAAGGTTCTCCGCCCCTATAAGCAGGCTTTCCGGCGAGATATCGGAAGCAAGAAAGGTAAGCGGTATCCCCAATCTTTCTGTTACCGGCATAAAGGAACTAGACCGTTTTGCAAATGATTTTAAATATCTCTGCCAGGAGGTTGTGCAAACATCCACAAGGTTTTTGGAGATAATCCAGCTTGCAAGCGTGGAGCTGGGCGGATATGAAATCCGCAAGGATATCAACACCATTTACGTTACCGAAAATTACTTTAAAATGTTCGGTATAAATGACATTAATCCCGATGATATGACGGTTGAACGTTTCCTGGAGATACGTTCGGAGCTTAAGTCCAAGCTTACCGGCATTTCCGAGCCTGACGGCAGTGTGCTTTATAAGGTCGAACCCAATCCGGGCGCAGTAAGATACATAAGAATTAACGTTACCGATACCGAGACAAGACTTGTCGGCGTCGCTGAGGACGTTACTACGGCAACCATGGAAAGATTCATGATTCAGCACGAGCGCGATTACGATATGCTGACAGGTCTTATCAGCCGCAGGGCGTTTTACGAGCGCGCGGAAGAGCTGTTCCGCAAGCCTGAAAAAATGTGCTATGCCGCTCTTATGATGCTCGATCTGGATAATCTTAAAACCATAAACGACCATTACGGTCATGATTACGGCGATAAGTATATTCATCAGGCGGCAGCGTGCTTTGCAGAGCATGCCCCTGCAGGAGCTATATGCTCAAGAGTTTCAGGTGACGAATTCTTTATCCTGTTTTACGGATATAAGGTGCTTGAAAGCCTGAATGATGCTGTAAACAAGTTCTCTATGGATATCAAAAACAATATCTTCGAGCTTCCTACCGGTGAAACCATACCGATAGCTGCCTCAGGCGGCGTTGCATGGTATCCAGAGGATTCCTCGGACTTCTGGCAGCTTATGAAGTATGCAGACTTTGCCATGTATAAGGTAAAGCATGGACATAAAGGAAACGTTGAAAACTTCAATTTAGAGGTTTACAATCACGAAAGCTTCATGCTGAATTCCCGACAGGACTTCTTTAAGCTCATCATGGAGGAAAGAGTGTTCTACCACTTCCAGCCTATTTTCAGCGGGAAGGACGGAAGCGTTGCTGCCTATGAGTCTCTTATGCGTTCAGATTTGCCCACACTCAGAAGCCCGGCTGCTATTCTGGAAATAGCGCGGGAAGAAAAGCGTCTTCAGGATATTGAGGTTCTGACATGGCTTAAAGCGCTTCAGCAATATAAAGAGCTTGTGGCGATTAACAAGCTCGACAAAAACGCTTATCTGTTTGTAAATTCCTTTGCTAATCAGGTGATGACTCAGCACGCACAGGATAAATTCGAGCGTGAATATTTCTGCTTCAAGGACAATCTTGTAACCGAGATAACCGAATTTGAAAATCTGACGCCCGGAATCATGCAGAAAAAGAGGGAGCTTGCCGGTGATAACAGCCTCTTCGCGCTGGACGATTAC
>CALDFS010000158.1 GCA_937942105.1 uncultured Ruminococcus sp.
GGAAAACACCCCGCCCGCAGACACTGAGATAAAGCTTGAAGGCTCTGCTGCGGACATCGTAAAAAAGCTTCTTGATACTAACGGTATCGGCTATGAGGAGCTTGAGGTGCCGGAGTCGGACGAACCCGAAATCGTATACTCCATGACCTCAGACCCTTATGCAAGCATTGTCATCACCGAATTTGCAAGCGCAGAGGCTGCCAAAAAGCGCTCGGAGTGCTATGACAAAACAGGAAGCTACTTCTCAAACGACGAGGAGTTCTGCATAATAGACTATATAGCTCCGGTTCACTTCTGGCTGTATGATAAGTATATAATCCAGTACTGCTCCTCGGTCGGCGCGGAATACGAGCTTCTTGCCGGCACCTTCGGCGAAGAATTTGCCGGAGCGGGGGACTGCTACTCTGAAAATCCCATTCAGCCCACCGACACCTACGCAGCTATTCAAACGGTGATGGAAAATCACGGTCTTGAATACAAAAAGGAGGAGGTCGATTTCGACCCCGCAAACGAGGGCGGCATAGGCGCTGTCTTGGAAACCGACTACACCGTTTCCGAGGGCGAGAGCTTTAATGTTATCAGCTTTGAGAGCGAGGAGAAGGCGGGCGAATATCTGCAATGCTTCAAGGAAAACGGCACGAAGTGGGAAAGCGGAGATGTTTCCTTTGACGTAGACTATGACGCTCCCCATCACATCTGGCTCAACGGAAGCGAAATCGTTACCTACGTTTCCGGAACCGGCGCGCTTTTGGAGGATATAAACGCCTTGTTCGGGTCTGAGGACATGGGCGCTGGCTACGACTATTTCCGCCCGACCTACTGCGAGGAGCTTGTTTCTGCGCTTGAAAAGGCGGGATTTGAATGCAAACCCTCCCGCGGGATATCCTCAGCAGACAGGCTTTATATGTATTCGCCGCTGAGCATATGCTACGTGACGACTGCGAGCGGCGAGACAGTTGTGCTTTTAGAATTTGCCGATGAGCCGTCTGCGGCTGATCACGCATCAAGATTTTCACATGACGGCACCGCCTACACCGGCTTGGAGGGCGAATCCACTGTTTCCATCAATTTTGACCGCCCAGCTCCCACCCACTTCTTCCGCAAGGGAAATATTGTGGCGGAGTACTCGACCGACACCGGCGAGCTTTTAGATGTCCTTGATTCCGTCTTCGGCTACCAGTTTGCGGGACCTGATTACAAGGAAATTTCCGGATATGGAATCAGTGCCATGGCAGGAAAGAAGAA
>CALDFS010000159.1 GCA_937942105.1 uncultured Ruminococcus sp.
CTTTTCGGGGAGACTAAAGGCGCGGGCGCGGCTATGCTGTTTGCTATTATCGGCGTGGCGGGAGTGCTTGTCTGCCTGATATTTAATCTGATACTGCGGAAATACAGGTGGAGCGAGAGTGCTCAATCGTGATGTGATATACACATGCTTGCGCAAATGAATGCCCACTGTAAATAATAAGACCCGCTCTGCAAGGCTGTTTGCCTGTGCGGAGCGGGTCGAGACTTATCGGGATTGTTTCGTGCCATCAAAACAACGAATAAAACTAATTCTACGTAAAATAGTAACTGCAAAATTACCGCAAAACCGCTGTACAATGGGTTCTTGCGATGAATTTGCATATACTTTTAAACGTAGAATTAGTATAAAATATGTACGAAAAGGGCTTATTTAAATTGATTCATATGGCAGACTGACGCCTTACGGATTAATCTGTCACTGCCCGACGGCTTTGACGGCTCTTACAGAACCAATGGCGGCGATTTCATCATCGGTGCAATCGCCGTTTTTCTTCTGCCATAAATCTATGATTTCGTCAAGCGAAAGGCTTTTGAGCGCTATGTCAAGGCTTGCGCTCATTACTTTTCTGCAATATGTATTATATTCGTTCTCATCCAAAAACTGCGCAACAATTTCATGCCCGTTGCAGCTGGCAAGCGATTTTTTCAACATAGCCTCACATCCGTTCGTTAGGATTAATCGGTTCTATCTATATAGACGTATAAATGAGGCGCTTCGTTACTTGTATGATTAAAAGTTTACAAACATTTAATATTTTTGACACAAATCAGCGGAGAAAAAGCCTGTGAAAGCGGATGCACATTAAAAATACATCGGCTGCATTTCACCGCAGTGAAATTCTTGATACATTAACCCGCCGTAAGGCGATTTCACCCGACCGCAGGGAGGATTTCACCGCGCAGCGATTTCACCCGTTCCGAAAGGAACGGATATAACTGAAAAAAGCACCTGCGACAGCAGATGCTTTTTTCTGGCGCGCCTGGGGAGATTCGAACTCACGACCTACCGGTTCGTAGCCGGGCACTCTATCCACTGAGCTACAGGCGCATTCCACAATTAAGTATATTATCACATCTTGGGCAAAAAGTCAAGCCCTTTTGAATGATTTTTTGCAGCCCAGCCGTTATATCGCGGAAAATTTGCATTTTGGGTGAAAACACAATGAAATTTTGAAATTTCATTTGCATTGTCGGAAAAATGTGCTATACTTATAGTGTAATTATTTCATACTCAGCAAACATATAGCTGATTATAAGGAGTTAATCTATGTCAAAGTTTATTGGGCAGCCGTGTACCTCGTGCAGAAGTATTCTTACAGAACACGATGATATTGTCGTATGCCCCGAATGCGGCTCGCCGTATCACAAGGAGTGCTATAAAAACGAGGGCAAGTGCATTAATACCATACTTCACGAATCCGGGCGAAGCTGGCAGCCTGAGGTTGTTGTGAACGCCGACGCGGAGGATTCTTCAGGCATTTCCGCTGATTCTACCGCCGAGCATAAAATGGTAGCCTGCAAAAACTGCGGTACCGAAAACGACAGTGAAAACGCCTTCTGCAAGCAGTGCGGAGCGCCGATTAACATGGAAAAGGCCGCAGGAACCATCTATCAGCGCATAAAGCAGGATGATGAGGCTGACAGCCGCGGTTACGGCGGCTTTGGCGGAATGCCGTTTATCGATATCCGCCCGCTCAACAAGGAGACTGACGTTGACGGCAACACGGTAGGGGAGTATACCAAATACGTCGGCAAGAGCTTTTATTACTATATCCCCAAGTTTTTAAGATTTTCAAAGAGCAGCAGCGTTTCAATGAATTTCAGCGCCATGCTCTTCCCGGAGTTCTATTTCTTCTACAGAAAAATGATCCCAGAGGGGATGGCTGCGCTGATTCTGAAAACTCTGCTGTCGATTCCCTACGCGATATATCTTGTTTACACCTACAGCGGCAGTGCTGCGCCGTCGATTCTGGAGCAGCAGTGGTATCTGAACCTTTATAATGTAACGTATTTCCTTTCATATGGTGTAAGCCTTGTCTGCGGGCTTTTTGCCAACTGGCTTTATTATAGAAAAGCCAAAAAGGATCTTGGAAGGATAAAGTCAACGGTCATGGAAGAAGGCTCACGCGGGTCTGCGATAGCCTCTGCCGGCGGAACATCGTGGATAAACGTTATAGCGGCGCTTGTTGTTCAGCTCATTGTTGATGCTGCAATACTCTGCGTGATAGCTTATCTGGCATTCGGTGCGAAGTAAATAAGCGGTGCGGAAGCTGAAAATCCCGAAAAAAGCAGAGAAAAATTCAAAAAAATCATAAATCCCGCTTGACATTTTGAGCGGGATTTGGTATAATTCTTTTGTTATCCTTGTCTATCTATGGATGGTAGACGAAATCCAGAAGGAGGTGCTTTTAATGGCAAAAATCACAGGAAACTATGAGTCTATGGTAGTATTCTCAACAAAAGCAGGCGACGAGGCTGTTGCTGAATTGGTTGCAAAGTTCAAGGAAATGATCGAGGCTAACGCTACTTTGACCGAGGTTGACGAGTGGGGCAAGCGCAAGCTGGCTTACGACATCAACTATGAGTCTGAGGGCTACTATGTAATCTATACCTTCGAGTCCAAGCCCGATTTCCCCGCAGAGCTCAGCCGTGTTCTTAACATTACAGACGGTGTGCTTCGCTCAATCGTCATCACTAAGTAAGCGGGCAGGCTAAGCGACTTAACCAACGAAGGGAGAACGGACGATATGTTGAACAGAGTAATTTTGATGGGCAGAATAACCCAGGATTTAGAGCTTAAGCAGACCACCGGCGGAACATCGGTACTTAGCTTCAGCGTTGCGGTAGACCGCAGTTATGCAAAGCAGGGCGAGGAAAGGCAGACTGACTTCATCAACTGCGTTGCATGGCGTCAGCAGGCTGAGTTCATTTCGAAGTACTTCGGTAAAGGCAGAATGATTGCCCTCGAAGGCAATTTAAGAACAAGAACCTATGATGACAGAAACGGTACTAAGCACTATGTCACCGAGGTTTATGTTGACAGTGTTTCCTTCACCGGCGAGCCTAAGCAGGGCGGAAATACCGGTTATTCAAACAGCTATTCCAATCAGAATCAAGGCTCTGCTCCAAGGCAGGCTCCTCAAGCCGGCTATAACGAGCCTTCGCAGAAGCCCATCGCAATCGGGGATTTGGATGATTTTGAAGAAATCCTCGGCGACGACGGCGTTCCGTTCTGAACCCACTAATGAGAATGCAAAAATCTTTGAAAGGAGATAAATTACCATGGCTATGGAAAAGACCAACAACGCAAGACCCATGAAGAGACATCACAAGAAGGTCTGCATGTTCTGCGCTGACAGAGCAGAAACTATTGACTACAAGGATACTGCCAAGCTTAAGAAGTGTCTTACCGAAAGAGCTAAGATTCTTCCCAGACGTGTTACAGGTACCTGTGCATATCATCAGAGAGAGCTTACCAAGGCTGTTAAGAGAGCAAGATTTGTAGCTCTTCTGCCTTATTCAGCAGATTGATTTATTGTCAGTAATGCGATTTTTAAGGGTGTCCGAAATTCCGGGCGCCCTTTTTATTTTACTATGAAAGTGAGAGATTATTATGGATGTAAAGATTTGCAAAATCTGCAGGCATATGTTCAGCTACTTTGGAGGTGACAGAATCTGCCCCGACTGCCTTAAAAAGCAGGAAGAGAAGCTTGAAACGGTTAAGAGATATATCGGCGAGAATCCCGCCGCCAAAATCGAGGAGATTGCCAAGGCGTGCGGAGTATCAGCAAGCGATATCAGAAAATGGGCAAGGGAGGAAAGACTGAGCTTCCCGGAGGAATCGCCGATAAGAATATACTGCGAAAAATGCGATGCGCCGATTAAATCGGGAAGATATTGCGCAAATTGTTCAGATAAGCTAAAAAAACAAGCAATAGCGGAGCTGCGGCAAAAGCTAAAGCACTAAGGTCGTGGCACATTGACTATTCTTGAGATTACGGAGGTATAATAATCTCCGTATAAAACGATGCCAAAAGCGGGCACAAAATCACTATACAATGGGTTCTGCACCCGCTTTTTTGAACATTTCCAGACATAAATAAAAGCTGCCTATATTCATCTGAAATAAACAATAAAGGAGATAAACCACATGACCGGACCGATTTTTTAAGAAAAGTCAGATAAAAGACTACACTATTCAGCTAAAACAATATAGGAGACAAACGCATATGAACGAATCACTAAAATCAGGTGAATACATAGTATATCACGCAATAACAGAACGTCCCATGACAGTGGGGCAGACAATCATCTTCGACAGCGAACACCACAACGGCGTTTATAACAGAATCATGACCTGCAAGCAGATATTAGACGGCGAGAACCCCCAAGGCGAGCTTGCCGACTTTATCCGCTCGGATATCCTTAACTGGATAGGCACAACATTCCGCGAGCTGGCAATGGAAAGGGTAAGGGCGAGCGAATACCCCCAGTATCCTTCAAGGCTTGCATGCCTTTATACTGCCAAGACCTTTGATGAAGCCAAGGAATGGGCGCTGTTCTTTAAAAGAGTCGGCAGAAAGACATACGGGGTCGCGAAAATCCGCGTTGAGGGCGAGGTTTACGAAGGCCTTGCCACAAACTGCTTCGACGGCACTACCGATATGAACGCCAATACGGAACGCGCAAGGCACTATTGGAGCAACGGCGAAAGCGAAGACCCGCCAATTACCGAGGTTCTTGCCGCCGGCAGATTGACTGTTTTGGAGATTACCCAGATATAAAAACAACCCGCTCTCAATCGGAAAAATCCGGTTGGGAGCGGGTTGTTTTATGCTTATTTCTTTTTGCGCTTTGCCGCTGCAATCGCAGCTGCGGCTATCAGCACTGCCAATATTGCGCCGCCTGCGCAAACTGCGGCGATGGGGAACTGCCCGATTCCGCCTTTGATTTCAATCTCGAATTCGGTTACAGAAAGCGGCTCAAGATTATATTCAAAGCTGTTGCCGGTTATCTCGCTGATATCATCCAGCCTGCGTATTTCGGAAGAGTCGCCATAAAGCGAGTATACCTTTGCCGAGGTGTACTCCTTTTCACCTGCGATTGAAATATTGACCGGTGTAGACTCGTGAATAGACTTGTTGATTGCGATGATTCGCAGCTTGCCGCCACCGCGCGAGTCAAGAGCCGAGTAGACCGACACAGCGTTTCTGTCAAAGCTTGTGCTTTCTACAAGAGTATCGCCGAAGCCGGAGCCCTTGCCGTCGTAGTTGGTGAACATATCCATAGCCGCAAACTGATATTCGGCGTTATCAAACGCCCATATGCTGGCAAAATAAACGCCGTGCTCCGCAAAGATTCCCAATGTATCCGCCTCGGCAACCGCACCCGAAATATGGTCGCCGCCGCCGAAATTGTATTCGGTGAAAGCAAGCTTTGTTCCGGGATAATACTCGGCTATCGACTGCTCAACGTTCGGCAGCAGCGGGAAGAATTCAGCGCCGGTATCCACTATCCAGCTGTTTTCACGGTAGCCGTCTTCAAAAAGGGAACGAACACTGTCGAGCCTTGCCTGAACGCAGCCGTCGTTATCATAGTGATTGCAGGAGCGCTCACCGCATACGCCCTTGGCTTCGGTGTAGAAATGAAGGTCCAAAACATCCAAAAGCCGCCTGCCCTGCTCGTCTTCCGCCTTCTTCATTGAATCAAGGTAATAGTCTATGAACCAGCGGTAGCCGCCTTCTGACCTTATATTTTCCCAGTCGGGCGGGTTAAGCAGGCTGGTGAATGCGGAATATCCGAAAAGCGCAGGACCGAATACGTCAGCGCCCTCGTCCATATCCTTTACCACGGACGCAAGGTCGACGCTCTTTTCAATAAGCTCGGCGCAGTTTAACGGCTCGGTCTGAATGCGCGGGTGAGTACCTCCCCAAAGCGATGGCTCGTTGTCAAGCGCATAGCCCTTAAAGCCCTTTTTGCTGTCAGATTTTCCGAGCTTTTTTATCAGATAATTCAGGTATTCATCGGTGTAAACAACGCCGTCCTCAAGGTCTGGGGTCATAGAAAAATCACTGCCCTTGCGGTTTTCAACCTTGCACCAGAAGTCCGAAGGCGCACATTCGCTTTCGGGGACGTTTCCCTGAAGGTCGGAGGAGACATACCCTTGCATTTGCAGGGTCAGAAGCCCATATTCGATTTTGTTTTCACGGATGGATTTTGCAGCGTCCAACGCCGCACCGCCGGGAGCGGTTTTGTACTCTTCATCGGCATTGTTCACCATATACATATCTGAGGACTGATACCAGTCTGAGCCGGCGTTAGACATATTGTTTTCCCAATTGTAGGCGGTCATTCTGTTTCCGCCCAGCCGGAAGGATTTCGGGCTGACCTTTGAAAGATCAACCCCGCTGTTTACGCCGTAAATATACGGTGAAATTTCGCAGACTGTCTTATCGGGGTTTACGGTAATATTTCTTCCGGTGTCGGCATATGCCTGCGCCGGAGTGGAAACAGCGGCAACAAGTGCCACTATTCCGGCTAAAATTCGTGTTTTGTGCTTCATGTCATTTGTCCTTTCTGATATTGGTATTTTTAAGAATTATATTGGAAGGTTTTAATTTTGGATAGATTATATTTTGGAAAGAATTTAACCGTCATAAAAATGAACGAAGATAAGAAACAGAGCTTTTAACTCCATTACAGAAGTCCTCTCCCGCTCCGCCTTCAAGCGATATTCCGCCCTGGTAGCCGAGCTTTTTTAGTATCGAGAAAAACTCGCGGTAATCCTCGCCATCACCGGGCTGAGGGATATTGCGGGCATTTTTTGCGCTTGCTATATGGGCGTGGCTCAGGATATCGCCGCACTCCAAAAGCGATTCGCGCGGCTCTTTTTCCATATCCATATGGTAAAGGTCAACCAAAAGCCGGACGCTCTTGCTGTTCACCTCACGTATAAGCCCGGCTGCTTCGGTGCAGGTGTTGAAGACGTTGGTTTCTTCATGCCGCAATGGCTCTATGCAGCAGATTATGCCGTGCTTTTCCGCAGTCGGGGCGATGATATCCCCCAAGAGGCGTTTCAGCTGGTCATGCGCCGCAGCTCTTGAAAAGCCTTCCGGCACAGCGCGCGCTCTTCCGCTGCCGAAGACGGCTATTTTCAGCCCGAGTATTGCCGCCTTGGCGAAAACATCCTCAATATATTCCGAGATTCTTTGGCAGTTCACGCCCTCGCCTGTCAGGCGGATGTCGCCCGGGAAGAAGCAGTTTGCGGAATAGCACTCTGCCCCAATGGCGGAAAGCAGCTTTTGGCGCTCTTCTATCTCAGAAAAGCCGTGCTCTGAAAGCTGGGTAAGGTTGGTTTCTATGTAGTCCGCCCCAAGCTCGTTGAAGCGGGTGATTTTATCATCGAACACCGAAAGGCACACGCCTATTTTCATATGTAACTCCTTGCTTTATAGCTTGATAATTTCGCCGCCGGTTTGCTTTACTTTTGTGAAAATACTCTTGATTATTGGGTACATTCCGAGCACCGCGAACAGCCAGCCAATTACAAGATTCTTAATCAGCTCAGCCTGAACTTCCTTATCGTACATGATAACTGTGTTCAGTCCGGTGATGCAGGTGCTCAGCGGTGTTCCGGGATATTCACGCATGAGCATAACAAGCATGGTTACGTATTCCGCCAGCACTACCGCCAGAACCGACATTATCAGCACGATTATGCCCTTTGCACGGGTTTCCTTTCCGTGGAGCAGCTCATATCCCTTGCAGGATGCAAGGCTGATGACGAATCCCAGATATGCCACAACCCAGCCTAAAAATGATGCTACCGCCCAAGGAATCGCGCCGACTATAGCGCCCAGAGCTGCGCCGACTGTGCCCGTAA
>CALDFS010000160.1 GCA_937942105.1 uncultured Ruminococcus sp.
CGTAGGTATAGGTTTGGTTGAGCACCTGGATTATGAAGGTATCGCCGAAGGTGAGATCATCAAGATCGGTGAAGAGCTTGGCCGAGGGCAGACCGCGGTGGCCGGAGAGAACGGAATGGCAGCCAGCGCCGCCGACCGGGAGGGAGGTACCCTCGATATGCCCGACAGCTATTTGGAGCACGGCTTCATCGGTTCCGTGATAAATGGGGAGGGAGCAGCCGATGAGCGGAATTTCGATATAGCCGATGATGCCGTTGCCGGAAACGTTTAAAAGTGCTTCATATTCGGCGCGTTCCTCGTCTGAAAGGGTATACCTATCCTTTTTATCTAAAAGGGACTGATTATAGGCGAAGGCGGCTTCAAAAAGCTCATCATATTTATCATCATCAAGGTTGGCGACTTCTTCGGAATAAACGGCTATTGCGCGGGTTTGGTGGAAGGAATTCCAATAATCGCTGACCGATGGGTACAAAACCAGCGCCAGACCGACAAGGAAGGCAAGGAAAAGCAGCGGCGTGGTATTAAGCTTTCGCCCGGAGGGGGATTTGCGTTTTTTCTTCATTGAGGGTTACCTCGGATTAAGTGAACAAGGTTTATGAAAAAGCAGAAAACAAGCTGCGCTTTTATGCTTTTTCATAAGCTTTGGAAGAAGACCCGGCAAAAAGCCAAGTCTTCTTCCTATTTTAATATGCTGCGGAAATGATTTACTTTTCGTTGCTCATGCGTTTTTTAACGATGAGGAGAATAGCTGCGCCGATGAGAAGGATAGAACCAGCTACGTAGAAGATTGTGGTGCCGATGCCACCGGTGGAGGGGAGCAATGTACCTGTGCTATTTTCGATGTCAATATAGCCAGCAGATGCTACTGTTTCATTCTTCTTTATCGTACCATCTTTATTTACCACAATAGTAACCGGTCCAGTAAGCTTGTTATAGCCTTTGTGAGCCTCAGTTTCGTACAAATAATATGTGCCTGCATCTAAACCACTGATTATAAACCTACCAGTACTATCAGTTACAATTTCGTCAACTTTTTCTACAGCGGTATTATTAAGTTCAGCGGTAGTAGGTATTCTGTAAACAACATATTCAACTGAGCCAATTGTTTTCTTTTCAGGTTCTTTTATAAACTTATACTTAGTGAAGCCTTCATCAACAACATACTCATCTACTGTCATATTAGCAGGTAGCGGTTGTGTACTGAGTACAAATTTTGTTCCATCCAAGCCTATTTTCTGGTTTGAACCATCCAAAGTATTCTTGAATACAGGTACTTCAAATGTTTTAGTTATAGTTTTGTACTCAACTGTCGAATTGTTCTTGTCACCATAGGTCAACTTATGGGTGTTTACATTATTTTTCTTATCAGAAGTTAATATATCTTCATCATTTATGGTGAATGACCCAACATAAGCGGATTCGTTCAGTTCACCCTTATATTTAACAGTCAACGTATGATCGCCAGCCAAACTCAATGCATAATTATAGAAATCATCTTTAAATACTATGTGGAATGTGCAACCATCGTCAAGATCAGTAGTTACGACTTCATACCAGTTTGGATTCAAAGTTTCGCTTTTTACCCTGGTAGGATCAGCTGACTCTTCATCAATAACTATGCTTGTAACACCTTTGAACGTCAAACCATTTCCCATTTTATCATGGTAAATTATATTTTTCACGCCACTCTTAAATTTAATTATGGACCTGTAACTAAATTCCTTACCGATTTCGATATCGTTATTGTCAAGCCACTCAGATCCTTCATTAACCTTTTTGTCTGTTGTTGGAATATCATTTTTATCATTAACTGTGATTTCTTTAGCAGCAGTGTTAAGCGTACAAAGAGAGCCAAGAGATGTATCGATTAAGTAGTAACCTAACTTTAAGTCACTAAATTCACAAGCCTTTTGAGCACCAATTTTTTCTGTATCTGTAGCTGCTAATGTTACAGTTTTCACAGGCTTAATATTATTGTTGTTGGCATATGTTATCGCTTTTTGTGTAAACTCAACTACGTCTTTTCCTGTATAACCGCCTAAAATCCATGTAGCGTATCCATCTTTTACGCTAAAGTATTTTTTTGCGTCATCCGTATTAAAAAATTCAGACCATGCAGATGTAACCTTATAGGAATACGTGCCTTTAACCTCTGTGCCATCAGGATTAGTAGTGCCAGGCGTATAGCTTTCCAAGTACAAAAGCTGGTAGAGATTATACGGTTTCACCGACAACTGCATCCGAAATAGTAATCTTGCCCTCAGGAAGTGTACCTTCCATGGCGATGGTTTCACCATCTGCCCCCACGCCAACCGCGAGGGACATAAGCATAACGAACGCCAACAGCAAGCTGACTAATCTTTTTGCTTTTTTCATAGTTTCATTCTCCAATCATAATTTATTTTGGCTCGGCTTTTTTGCCGGACGCCAATATTTTTTCGCGAACAAAGGGTGCAGAATCATTCAGGAGGATCTGCACCCCCCCCGCGGAAATTTTGGGTTTTCTTAACAGCGCTAACAGGGCTATCAGCATTAACCCTGCGCCCGCTGATAGGAACTTGGTTTTACCGCCGCCGCCGGTTGAAGGAAGCTCGTGCTTGGGGGCGGTGTCGACGGTGTTGGTGATGGTGATGGTGCCGGATACTACGCCGGTTTGGTCGTCGGAGTAGGTGACATTTATGTCGGGGGTGGTGTTGATTTCATCTACGTAGTACTTATAAGTGACATCTTTATCTTCATATTTACCATACTTTTCGAGATTATCTAACGTTATCATCCAATCAGTTGATTTCCCGATAGTTATAGCGCCATAACCAATTGTTTCGTTACCGGGATATGGCTCTTCTGCAAGCTTAACACCATCAGCACCTATGATTTGCCTGTATAGATTGAACTGAATATTATCGACCGTTGGCTCGTATGCATTGCCTTTATCGTCTTTCCAGAGCTTGCGGACTTTTAGGGAGGTGGTGGTGGAGGTGTTGGGGATGGTAAGAGGCTGACCATGTGTAAGATATGTACCGTCAAAATCATTTGGTATATGATTTGGATACTTGTTATAATCTTTATCTTGCACAACAAAGTACCGAGGTGTAGGATCAAGTATATAACCAGTAGGTGCTTCTATTTCGACCAAATAATATGCATTGTTCAAAATTATGCTTGCCTCTGCTTTACCGCCATCCTCCGCTTTTGTTTCAATTACAATAGGCTGATTTGTAGTTTCATCAGTAACAATAACATATTTACCACTAGCATTATCATACTTGTACAAGTTAAATTTGGCGCCACCAAGTCTTGCACCATAGTTATCCTTATCGTATTTGCTTATAGTTATACTTTGCGTACCAGCGTCTGCCATTGATTCCTGCAACTGAAACTCAGCTAGTGTCTCATTATCACTTCCAGTTGGCTGAACACCTTGAAGTTCAGCACTATTTGTTATTTTGGGCCATCGATTCATATGGTCTTCATCTGGATAAGCAACATAATTGTACTCAACCTGAAGTGGCGTCTCATCCGGCACATCCATCCTAATTGTGTATATATGCTTTGGATTACTTGGATCTGATCTATCCATTACAACATCATACGTATAAGGAAACTGCTCCGAAGGATATTGTTCGCCACGTGTCCCATCCTGATTCAACTTATATATTTTAAGTGAACCAGAAACAAGCATATATTCGGAATATTCGTAGCTATTATCTAATACTGTTAATTTGTCAACTAATGTTAATGTATCCGAATTTTGTAGTAAGTCCTTGCCATTTGGATTGATTTTAAGAACATACGGAATGATATTATCAGAAATGGTTCCGTGTTCTTTCTTTAACGGCGGCTTAGAATCATCCTTGGTTATAGTTTGAATTTGACTGGTTGTACCCAGATTTTTTCCATCTGATGTGCCAATATCTACACTGTTGTTAAATATACCGACATAAACCTCCTCATTGTTAGGATCCACTTCCAAAAACTTCTCATCAATTTTAGCTTCAATTTCAAATATCTTATCTTTTTCTACGAAGGCATTCAGAAGTTCATGGGGAATTGTTATTTTGACGTCGTTACCTGTTTTTTCACATTTAATATTATAATTTGAGCTCCAAACATTAACTTGTATGTCACTAAAACTATTATTTTGCAACAGTTGTACGCCCCACAAGGCATCCCATATGGTAAATTTAAATGAAGTAAGATTTATGCCATTTGGTAAATGCTCGGTTATAACCAAATCGCTTTTTAAATTTTCTGGTGCTTTGAATTTTATCTCCCACTTAATTAAACCGTTGATATCCTTATACATATGACTTGTTTCAGCTTGATTACGTGCATTGGTATCATGCTTTTGAATAAGCGGGCTATATTTTATTGTCGCTTTTCTTCCACCGTTGCCATTAACTTTGCCCTCATTTTGGAATAACTTGTCACTCCGTCCTCCATCAAGTTTTCCTGTAGAGTGATATGTAAAGATTATCTTATCTTCCCTGCCAAGAGTTTGAGCGAAATTCACTATAAACCCTCGAATGGTATTATCGCCATTGCCCCATGTGTATGGCTCAATTGTGTATGCTATACCAGTTTTGTTCAACTCACTTATAACTTCTTGATACTGCTGTTCAGTAAGATATGTTGTTCCTTGATAATCGGATGTTAAGTAGTCCTCATACTTCCAATTTCCATATATTGGTCCTGATATATTAACAGTCCATTCAAGTATCGCGTCGCCGCTGTCTGAGTCAATAACTATATCAGGTGAGCCAATCTTTTCGACGGGTTCAAAGGTTTTGTCAACTGTTATTTCTACGTTAACTTTAGGATTGTCACTCGAATCATCGGGGTCTTTCAGATTAACCTGGTTTTTTGCAATATTTGTACCAGGTGAAGCTTCAGCATCAGTAGTATAAGTTATTGTATATGTATCATTAGAATCAGTAGCAAATGTATGCGGCAAAGTAATCTTGGTTACATTACCAGATGAATCGGTCATTGTAAATGGACCTTCAGGCGTGCTTCCATTAAAATTATCATAAAGCGTCCATCCGCCGATATTCTGCTTGCCAGCGTTAACTGTAATCGTCCAAAGAATCTTGCCATCATCAGTTTTTGTGCCGGTTTTGCCCAGATATTGCTGCGTATATGTAACCCTGTGGTCATCCTGCCAGCTTGTATTATGACCATTTTTCTTCTCCGTCTCAGCTTTTAATGTATTATTCGTTCCTATATCAACCTTTGATTGGTCATAGCCATCTGGCAATTTACACTTATAGGTTATTATGTAACTTGTTGCAGGACTCATTTTAGGTAGCTCAAACTCAAAACCGTTACTTGTTTGAGTAATATCCGGACTAACAACACCATTAGGATCTGTAATAGTTATTCCGGAAACGCCATTGACCAAAGAAACATTTTCCATCCAGTCAGTCACTTTTACCGGGTGAGTTGTTCCATTTTGGCTACTAATTGTAACAGTATACTCTATTTCACCGTTTTCATTAACTGACGTACTTCCGTCCTTGACTACATTAATATCTGAGTTATCGGGTGGAAGTATATCAACTGGTCCAATAATAACGCTTTCAGTTATACTTATAGTTTTATTGTCTCCGCTTACAATAATGTTATTCAAGTTTCCGCTGAAAGTAATACTGCCATCAATACTCTGACCACTAGCATTTTTTTGAGCATATTCCTCGTAAAATGTTATTGTTATGGTTCCGTCCTGCTTAATTGTGTATGAACCAACTTTATGTTGAAGGTCTTTGGACATGACAGATCCTGAACACTCTTCATTAATTCGTATATTCTCTTTCAACTTGTATGTAATTGCTGGACTATCTTTTGAGATTTTATTACCTGGAAGGTTGTATCCTATTGTAAACTGTAGCTTCTCACCTTCAACAACTTTATGACCCGAGTTCACTAAATTATGCCATCCGGTTTCATCTTGATATAGAACGGATGCACTATCAATATTGGAACCGAAATCATAAATAATCTCTCTTGCTCCTGACATTGTTCGCATTGGCAGGTCAGAAAGCATCATTGTATTAAATCCAATACCATCACACTCAACTAACTCAGCAACTGCATATACCTCTCCGGGTACAGGCAAAAGTTCTTCCGAAGCTACATAGCACTCTTCCCCATGCAAATGCTCCTCAATCGTGCAAACCAGCAAGCCATTCTCATCAAAGCATTCATCGGCATGGATATGCTCTATCTTGCCGCAGAACGTCTCCGGCTCGGCGGAAGTGTCAATATAGCACTCCTCCCCATGCTTATGCTCCTCAATCAAGCAAACAACCACGCCGTTGTCATTAATGCAGTCGCCCGCGTGGGTGTGCTCTTCCTTGCCGCAATAGGCAATGCGCGCAGGGTCGGCCGCAGGCTCATCCGAAGAATAGCACTCTTCGGTGTGGGTGTGCTCCTCAATGCCGCACACCAAAGTCCAATTTCCGTAGCAAATAGCGCTGTGAACATGACCCTCCGACTCTTCAAGCTCGCAGATAAGCGTTCCCTCTTCGTCGAAGCAGCCGCCCTCAACAGTGTGTATGTGCGCACCATCGCCCTCGGCAATAGTGCAGGTAAGCTCGTCAGAATCGTCCTGCTTGCCCATGCATTCCTGGGTGTGAATATGCTCCAGCACCTCGGTCATGCCGCAGATAAGCATTCCGTTTGCGTCGAAGCAGCTATCATCATGGCAGTGCGGAATAATCTCGGTCATGCCGCAGATCGGCTCGCCCCTGTCACTTATCGTATTGTTTTCAAAGGATGGTTCCGCCACCCAGCCATCCTGCTGATCGCCGGCATTAAATGCTCCATCCTCAAAGCTTGGCAAAGCCGTGCCGTCATCAGATGGTTCTGCGGTTCCCTCCTCAATATCGCATACAAGAACCTTCGACTGAGCATAGCACTCATCGGTATGAACGTGAATCTGCTCGCCCTCGGCAATCGTGCATATAAGCTCAGAGCTGGCAGTATAGCACTCCGGCGTGTGGGTGTGACCCGCACTTTCGGGAACCGTGCAAACAAGGGCGCCCGCCTCATCAAAGCAGCCCTCGCCGTGGATATGACCTTCGCCCTCAGGCAGCGGGCAGGTAAGCTGATTGGTTGTAAGATAGCATTCATCGGTATGTACATGCGCGGCTTCAGTGGGCAAGGTGCATATAAGCTCGCCAAGCTCATTCACATAGCACTCATCAGTGTGGATATGACCGGAAACATTATCAATACTGTTATCTGATACGCCGTCAAAACCGCCGTTAAGCTCGGCGCCGGCATCCTCGGTCATAAGATAGCAGCTGTCAGTGTGGATATGCGGGAATATCTCAGGCAGGGTGCACACAAGCATTCCGCTTTCGTCATAGCAATACTCGTTGTGGGAATGTATCACAAAGTCGCTGTAGCCGCAGATATACTCGCCGTCAATGCCAATGCAGGCATCGGTATGCACGTGCAGTCCGAGCGTTTCGGCAGTGCACACAAGAACCTCCGGCGCGCTCGAATCATCCCTGATATAGCAGGCTTCGGTATGGGTATGCTCCTCTAAGCCGCATTCAGCGTCTTTTTCCAAAGTAAGGGCGGGGAGAATCAGAGCATAGGTCGTGCAGAATACTACTATGCATGCCAGCACGCTTACTATTCTTTTCCATGTGCTTTTGCGGCGATTCTTTGCGACTGCCGCAGTTACATCCTGCAAATCGTTATTATGCAATCCAAGCTCCCCTTTCATAAGATTATATATTAACTTTGCGTTGCTCTATGTTATTTTACGACTCCCATTCGGCTGAAGGGCCAAACGCGGAACATTATTCTTCCGACTATCTGCTCCTGCGAGACGCATCCGACTGCGGTATTTCTTGAATCAACCGAGGTTGAGCGGTGATCCCCCATGACAAAATACCTGCCGTCGGGCACCTGGAACGGCATTTCAATATTGCAGTCGCCAAGGGATTTTTCGTAAACATACGGTTCGTCCAGCATTTCATCGTTGACGAAAACCGTTCCATCCTCCTCTATATTTATCCAGTCGCCTGGACCGCAAATAATTCGCTTTACGAGTATCTTATTATTATAATAGAACGCAACGATATCGCCCAGCTCGAAATCCGAGGTTTTAACACTGAAAATTATCTCCCCATCCTGAAGCGAAGGGGTCATCGAGCTGCCGTAAATCTGCAAAACCGGAAGCCACAGAGTAGCAACAAGAATCGCGATGGCGGCTACCGTTATCAAGGTATATACCGTACTGCGAAGAACCGTTCTATAGCGGCTTTTATATTTCACCCTGCCCAGCTCTGCTTCAAGCTGTTTGACCGACGGCATATCGCGCTTTTTTTGCGCGGATTTTACGCTTTTCACGCTTTATGCTCCTCTCCTTTAAGGGCGGACATGATTGCCGGACTTTCATGCTCCCTGAGCATGGCTTTCAGCTTTTCGGTCAGCAGCGTTTGATACTTATCGGTTTCGGAGTGAACCTTACGGCTATAATCCTGCGCTTCGTCTATGATGCTCTGTGCGCGCTCCTTAGCTTCGATTTCTATCTGCCAGCATTTGGCTTCCTTTTCCGAGGACAGCCTTTGAACATTCTCAACATATTGCGAAGCCGCAGCCTCGGCAGCTTCAAACACGCCGTTAAGCTTCATTACCGCCTGAGCGATAGAGCCGGCCTCTTCCAGCGCGATTGTTCTTTCGTTCAGCTTTTCTTCGGATTCCTTCAATTTTTGCTGCAAGCGCTCGTTTTCGCGGCGCTCATCCAGTAGCAGCTGCAGAAGATCAGCGCGGCTGAGCTTTTTTAATTCACGTTCGGTCATACGCGCCTCCTGCGGGGTTCAGTGTGAGCAAAGCAATATTCAGCATACAAATAAAAAATGACGGTCTGATTTTTTGCCTGCCGTGCCGCTGTGAGCAGCATCACAGCACAAAACTACACAAATATCATATTGTATGAACCGTCATTGATATGTAACCTTTATTACAAAAAAAGTATATCACAAAGGCTTTAAAAAGTCAACAGAAACAATCAATTTTTTTCACAAAATTTTTGAAGTTCAACAAATTATTCTTTGTGTTCTGTATATAGTGCACATACGAACAGTTCCTTTTTTTCGGCGACCATCCGCACACAAAAAAGAGCTGCCCAAAATCGGACAGCTCTTTAATATTATCTGTTTGTTTACTGATTACTCAGCAGTGGGAACTACTGCGGGAATTACAACCTCAAAGCCGTAAACAGTGGTGTCGCCCTCAAAGTTGAGCATGAAGTTTGCCCATCCGCCGAAATCGCCGGAAAGACCAACAGGGCTGTTTGCAACTATATCAGCGCAGTTGAACCAAGCAACGTTCTGCTCGCCTTCTTCAACAACAGCAGGAGCTGTGATTTCAAAGGCTTCGGGGGCAGAGGTCTTATCAGTCTGGAAGATGATGCTGTTCAGCTTGCCGGTATATGTAACCTTGAGCCAAGCGCCTTCGGTGGGGATAGCCTTTACGATGCCGTCCCAAGCTGTGCCGCCGGCTACCCAGTTGGTAGCGATTCTTGCATTGCCCTTGCCTTCCTGAGCGTCAACCAGAACTACGCCGTCAGCAACGGTAGCCTGATTTCCGTCATAATCCTGACCGCCGGTGGTTTCAAGAACGAATACAGACTGGTCAGCAGGCTCAGTCTCGATGAAAGCGTGGCACATCGGGCAGTAGCCGAGGATTTCGGTATGAGGCATAGCAAGGAACTTGCCGCCGATAAGAACTGCATGGTATTCATTGGTTACGTAAACGTATGCGAGGTTGCCGTTTACCTTCTTCTTTTCAGCAACAGGTACAGTGACAACAACAGAAGTATACTTTATGCTTCCCTTTTCTGAATCACAGTTGCTGTATATGCCGTTAAGTCTTGCAATGTTGCCAGCGGGGCAGAGAGCAAGAACCTCAGCGCCGGTTAAGGTCATCTTGCCGGACTTATCAAGGGTAACTTCACTTCTCTTACCGTTGATATGTAAGTTTCCGCCGAGCCAATCGCCTTCCTTGGTCATGGTGTAGTTAAGAACCAAAGCATCAGCTTCTTCCTTCTTAAGAGCTTCGATGATTACAGCGTTGTTCTCATCGCCGAGGAAGTTTGTAGTCCAGCCGCTGACAGACTTATTAAGCTCAACAGAAGCGATTACATTCTTGGAAGCGTCGATAACTTCGCAGGTGCTTGCAGTAAGTGTTCCGCCCCAAGGATTGATTGTAACATCGGCTATATTGTCTGCAGAGCCTAAATCAGCAACGATTTTGTCCTTGTAGACAGTAAGCTTATCCTTGGACTGATCAATGCTTGAATCGCAGGACTTGGGATCGAAAGCAAGGCTGTACCAACCGCTTTCGCCGGTAAGCTCATAGGTCAATTCAAGCTTTGCGCCTTCCTTGACGATTGCAGACTTGAAGCTGTTGAAAGCATCGCCTTCAAACAGGTTTTTCCAACCAGCTAATTCCTTGTTTTCAACAAGAACAACAGTCTCAGATTCATTCTCGGGAACATATACTCTGAAGCTGTAAAGTGTGGTGTCGCGATTGTCGGGAGTGTTTACACCGGTAGCATTCCAATGGTCGAATGACATAGGTTCGTCGGGAATATCTTCTCCGCCGTACTTAGAATTGGCAACCAAATCGGTATAAGCCTTAGCTGAGAAGGTTGTAGTTACCTTGCCGTCAGCGGTAGCTTCACCAAGCTTGCTGGTAAGGGTTACTAACGGATAACCGCCCTTGCCGTCAATAGGAGAAGCCTGGAATGTAAGTCCATTGATTTTTAAGTCAGTTACTACTTCAATAACTGCGTCCTCTTTAGCCAATGCGGTCTTAAAGGTTGAACAAGCATCGCCGTTCTTCCACGGAACGAGGAGTGCAGGGCACCAACCTGTAAGCTTAGCGCCGTTTTCACCTAATTCTACCTTATCACAAGTGGCAGTAAGAGTGAAAGCATCACCAGCCGCAAAGACATTTACCGCGAATACCGGCAGAAGCATAACTACTGCAAGTACGATCGCTAAAATCTTTTTCATAGTTTTTACCTCCAAAATATTATAGTTTAAATAGGTTAGCATTAAACTGCTAATATCATAGCACTTTTTATCCGATATGTCAATCTCTAAACCGAAAATTCATATAAAAAATACAAATAATCTTTTTAAATATCGGCGTTTTGACAAAGAAATATTTTCTGAGGTTTCCGATGGAAAATCCCCACGCCGCTTGGGCATGAGGATTTTCACACCGGTTGATTTATCCTTCGATAAACGTTATTATTTTCTCTTCGAGATAACAACAGCGGCTGCTGCCATTGCCATGGGGAGAACTGCTAAAACTATGCCGGTATCGGCAGGGGTGGAAGTCTCAGCGGCGGGAG
>CALDFS010000161.1 GCA_937942105.1 uncultured Ruminococcus sp.
TGAACTGCGGTTCCTGCGGCTATAATACCTGCCGCGAAAAGGCTATTGCCATCTATCAGGGCAAGGCGGAAATTTCGATGTGCCTGCCGTTCTTAAAGGACAAGGCGGAGAGCTTCTCGGACAACATAGTTGGCAACACGCCGAACGGAATCATTGTGCTGAACGAGAATTTGGAGGTTCAGCAGATCAACACCGCCGCCAGAAAGATAATGAACATCCGCTCCGCCTCTGACGTTCTGGGCGATCAGGTTATAAGAATCCTTGACCCTAAGGTGTTTATGGATGTTTTGAAATCGGGCAGAAGCGTCCGCGACGAGCGGGTATATCTCGCCGAATACAAGAAATACGTTGAGCAGACGGTAATATACGACAGCGAGTATCACGTATTAATCTGCATAATGAGAGACGTTACCGACGAGGAGACCGAGCGCGAGAAGAAGGAGAGCATAAGCCGCCAGACGGTTGAGATTGCCGACAAGGTAGTTGACAAGCAGATGCGCATTGTTCAGGAGATAGCTTCGCTTTTAGGCGAGACTGCCGCCGAAACAAAGATTGCGCTTTCAAAGCTGAAGGAGAGCATAACCAATGAATGATTTGTGTGCTGACATAGGCTGGAAAAGCATAAACCACTACGGCGAGCAGCTCTGCGGCGACCATGTTGACATTGTTTCGGAAGGCGAGAATTCCACCGTCATAGTTTTAGCAGACGGCTTGGGAAGCGGAGTTAAGGCGAGCATACTTTCTACCTTGACCTCGAAAATCATCTCCACCATGATGGCAGAGGGCTTATCGCTGGAGGACTGCGTTGAGACGATTGCCGCCACCCTGCCGATATGCTCTGTACGCGGGGTTGCCTATTCAACCTTTACGATTATCCACCTTATTAACAACGACGTTGCCGAGCTCATTCAGTATGACAACCCCAAAATGATACTGTTCCGGGACGGTGCAAACTACGACTACCCCACCACCGAGATGAACATAGGCGGAAAGAAAATTCTGCGCTCTTCGATAAAGCTCCGCGAGGATGACGTGTTCGTTGCCATGAGCGACGGCTGCCCGCACGCGGGCATCGGCTCGGCGTTCAACTTCGGCTGGAAGCGGGAGGATATAATTGAGTTTTTGGAGCCGCTTTCGATGGTTGGCTACACTGCAAAGAACCTATCGACCGTTTTAGTTGACGAGTGCAACAAGCTCTACGGCGGTCAGCCGGGGGACGATGCTACCGCCTGCGTTGTAAGAATCCGCCACCGCGAGCCAATGAACATTCTATTCGGTCCGCCCTCTAACCGGGATGACTGCAACAGGATGATGTCGCTCTTCTTCTCAAAAGAGGGCAAGCACATTGTCTGCGGCGGCACAACATCTTCCATTGCGGCAAAGTATCTGGGCAAGCCGGTTAAGGCAAGCCTGAACTTCGAGCGCTCGGACGTTCCGCCGATTGCCACCATCGAGGGGGTTGACCTTGTAACCGAGGGCGTTATAACGGTGAACAAGGTGCTTGAATACGCCCGGGATTACCTTGAAAACAACGAGAGCTACGAGCATTGGA
Source organism: uncultured Ruminococcus sp. (assembly GCA_937942105.1). GTDB lineage: Bacteria > Bacillota > Clostridia > Oscillospirales > Ruminococcaceae > Faeciplasma. Next base: position 1,553 of record CALDFS010000161.1, read on the forward strand.
GCTTCAAGCGGGACGGCGCTTCGCTTATCTCACGTCTGCTGTTCGAGGAGGCCACCGACATCAACTTCTATGTCGGCAGGGCGATAAACCCGGCGCATCAGAACCCCGATCTGCCCATTAATTTCAGCATTAAGATGAATCTGGTTGAGGAGTTGACCAAGTGCCTGATTAAGATGGGCAAGAGGGTTAAGGTTAGTTATTTCTGATTTTTTCGGAGTTGCTAGGGTCTTCTTATGTGTGTGACTTCGACCGCCGCGCCCCTATAAGATAGTGCGTTACCGTAGTTGCTTCGACCGCCCGACAGAGTGCGGGCGGAGGTCTACGCGCCTACGCGCGTGGGCGGCTTCACCGCCCGGACGGCCCTGCCGTCCAGACCTCCGCTACCCTCGGACTGCTGTGGGGCGCGCCTCCCCAACTGCCGTGACTCCTGTTCGGGCGACAAAGTGAGTGCATATATCGCCATTCCGCGAGTGCGTGCAGTCATGGACGCGCACTGCGCGTCCATCGGGAGACCCCCGGCGAGGGTCTCCCACGGAAAAACAGTCCACTGGACTGTTTTTCCTCCCATCCTGCGCTCGCTTACGCTGGGGATTTCGCGCTCTGCGGAGCGCGACAAGGGCTTCTCGCCCTTGACCTCGCCACCCTTTCGAGAAAGGGTGGATCGAAAGCTTTTAGTTCTTTGCTCTTGATAATTTGATAAGAGCTTACATTCGTATTCCTTCCGCCGTGAGCGGCGGGCAAATCTATAAAATCAGTGAGGACAATATGAGAAAATTTGATACCAAAGTTCAGCACCTGAAATACAAGGTGCTCCGCGAGGTTGCTCGCCAGGCGTGGAAGGACACGCTGTTTGACAATCTTTTGGACATTCCTAAAATTATAGTCCCCGGAAACACCCCAACCATGCGCTGCTGTGTTTACAAGGAGCGCGCAATATTGGCCGAGCGCGTCAAGATTGCCATGGGCGGGGACAAGGAGAACCCTAACGTCATCGAGGTCATAGACATCGCCTGCGACGAATGCCCGGTCGGCGGATATGAGGTCACCAACGCCTGCCGCGGCTGCTTGGCTCACCGGTGCGAGGATGTCTGCCGGTTCGGCGCTATCTCGTTTGACGAGAATCACGTTGCGCACATTGACAAGTCCAAGTGTAAGGAGTGTGGAGCCTGCTCCAAGGTTTGCCCCTACACCGCGATTGTAGGGCGCAAGCGTCCCTGCCAGAACGCCTGCAAGGTCAAGGCGATTTCCATGAACGAGCACAAGGCGGCTACAATTGACAATTCCAAGTGCATATCCTGCGGAGCCTGCGTTTACCAGTGCCCGTTCGGAGCCATCATGGATAAATCTTACATGCTCAACGTTATCGACCTTCTTAAAAAGAGCCAGCAGGGCAGAAATTACCGGCTTTACGCGGTGGTTGCGCCTTCAATATCCAGCCAGTTTACCTATGCCAAGTTAGGGCAGGTGATAACGGGGCTTAAGGAGCTTGGCTTCCACACCGTTGTTGAAGCGGCGCTGGGTGCTGACATGGTTGCCCAGGCGGAATCGCGCGAGCTTGCGGAGAAAGGCTTCTTAACAAGCTCCTGCTGCCCGGCGTTTGTGAGCTACATTGAAAAGAGCTTCCCGGAGCTTAAGCCCTATGTTTCGCACAACCTATCGCCGATGGCGACGATTGCCAAGTACATAAAGGACACTACCCCCAACGCCAAAATCATCTTTATAGGTCCGTGCACCGCCAAGAAGATGGAAATTCAGCGCGAAGAGGTAAAGCCCTATGTCGATGCGGTTCTGACCTTTGAGGAGCTTCAGGCGCTGTTTGACTCGCGCGATATCGACATAACCACCCTTGATGAGGGCGTTTTGGACAATGCCAGCTACTTCGGCAGAATCTTTGCGCGCTGCGGCGGACTTTCGGACGCTGTTGTGGAAGGACTTAAGGAGCAGGGTCTGGACGGCGATTTCGAGCTTAAGGCAATATCCTGCGACGGCATTGAGGCTTGCAGGATGGCGCTGCTCAAGAAATCCAAGAACGTGCTTGACGCCAACTTCATTGAGGGCATGGCGTGCGTCGGCGGATGCATAGGCGGCGCGGGCTGTCTGACTCATGGCGAAAAGAGCAAGTCGGACGTTGACAAGTACGGCAGAGAGGCCTTTGAAAAGACGATTGCCGACGCTGTTTCGGTGCTGAATAATCCGTTTGCAAAGTGATTTATCGGGGCGGGCTGATATCGGTATTCAGCCCGCCTGATAATGGCATTTTTTAGGAGGGACATCATGAAAAGGCTTATGGCAATACTTATAGTGCTGGCGCTCGCAACTGCTTCTTTCGCCGCGTGTGCGGGCAATAACAGCAACGACTCACCCGCCGACAGCGACAAGCCGGATATAGCCACGGGCGACTGGAACGGCGACTCCGATTCCGGCACAGACGAGCCCGAGTCCGCTCAGTCCGGCGAGTCAGCCGAGGAATTTCTCAGAACCATAACCGAAGAAACAGCGACTGCAAAGGGCGTATGCGGCGCAGACCTTACTTGGTATTATAAGGAAGGTGTGCTGGTAATCAAGGGTACCGGGGATATGACGCATTATTATGTTGATGCATATGAATACTATTATGCCCCTTGGGTAACATACAACGATGGAGAGATAAAGAACGAAATTTCACGGGTTATTATCGATGATGGAGTTACATCAGTTGGAAGCCTTGCGTTTTATGGGTTGGGTTTGTTGAGCAAGGTGGTGCTGCCTGATTCGCTTGAAAAAATTGAGGAAGGTGCCTTTTTTTACTGTGGAAGCCTGACATCAGTTGATTTTCCCGATTCTATTGAAGTGATTGGAGACGAAGCATTTTCCCACTGCGGCAAACTGGCTTCAGTGTCTTTTCCTGAGTCGCTCAGGGTGATTGGAACGAAAGCGTTTTATGGCTGCCTGAACCTGACTTCAATAGCTATTCCTGCAGCGGTTGAAGAAATCGGTCGAGACGCCTTTGCCGATTGCAACAATGCAGATGTTACGTTGCCGGAAGGGCTGACGCAGGTAGATATAGAGTATGCCTTTGATTTCACGAAATCAATAACAATACCCGCCAGCGCAACAAAAATAGATGGCTTAGGACAGCAACATTCTGTCACCTTTCTGGGCGACGCGCCGGAAATCTCCATCCATGAAGTCAAGAATGACTCCGGCGAGATAATCGGCAAAGCGATCAAGGGTCTGATAGATGGGTTGGATTACGAAACCGGCGAGCCCTACGAAACCGGCGTGACAATCTATTACAGCGGCTCGGGGGTTGAAAAGTATATTTAGATGTTCCCACAGTATAAATGGGTCAAAAAATAATCGCGGTGGTTTGTGAAATAATATTTATAATATGCGCGCCCCTTGGCTGTTAATTTGCCGAGGGGCGCGGTTTTTGTGCAAAAATATATCGTCAGATATCGAAAAATGCTTGCAAACGCTTGCAATTGCCGCAAAAATGGGTTATAATATAAGCAAGGAGCGTGATATTATGGCAAACACATCAGCGGTATACGCCCGCATTGACTCGGGCTTAAAGGAAAATGCAGAGCAGATTCTTTCTCAGCTTGGAATTTCTCCATCCGGCGCGATTCAGATGCTTTACAGTCAGATTGTACTTACAAGGGGAATTCCGTTTGAAATCAAGCTGCCGGCTTCAAAGCCTAAAGCCATCGGCGAAATGAGCCGCAAGGAGCTTGACAGCGAGCTGGAAAAGGGAATAAAGTCCATAAAATCAGGCAAAACCTGTACTCAGGAAGAGCTTGACGCTGAGCTTTTGCGGGATTTTGGAATATGAAGGGCGATTATTCTATCATCTATTCGGCGGAAGCTGTTGATGATATCAAGGCGATATATTCCTATATTGCATTCAGGCTTAAAGAACCGGCAATCGCAAAAATCAAGTGAATCGTATAAAGAAGATGATACGGTCGTTGGATTATATGCCAATGCGGTATGCCTGTGTTGATTGGGATCCTTGGAAAAGCATGAACATCCGAAAGGCATATGCAGATAATTATGTGATATTTTATGCTGTTGATGGTGAAAGCATGGCGGTCAACATAGTGCGTATTTTTTACGGTGGAAGAGATATACAGGGAATTGCAGCCCCTGAGCAGGAGCAGTAATTTATTGCGCCCCTTGGCTGAAAATTTGCCAAGGGGCGCGGTTTTTAGTGATATCTACTTGAAAAATTAAGTGCTACTGCCCAATCTGCTTTCTAAGAGCGTCCTGCAGGGTCTGAGAGAAGTTTATGCCCTTGCGTTCGGCTTCGGCGTTAAGCCAATATGGTATTGTAAGCGTTTTTTTAACTGTAGAGCGGCGTATATTTGCCCTA
>CALDFS010000162.1 GCA_937942105.1 uncultured Ruminococcus sp.
CCGAGAATGCCGCGATACGATAAGAGAATTTTCACTATACCGGTGGGACGAAAAAGCGCCGGAGGACAGAGTTATAAAAGAAAATGACCATGCGATGGACGATATACGATATTTTTGCAATACCATACTTGCAAAGAAGCAAAGAAAGAGCGATTACGAAAGCATTTTTGACAAAACGGAGTATTGGACATGAAGACATATCAGGATTTTTTATTTTTCAGAGACGGTGGAGCGGGAGTTGAAGGCTTTATCTTAGAGGCTATAGCCGAGCATAAGATTTCATCTGCCTACAGAACCGCCGTTGAGGCGGAAGCCTACTACAAAAATCTGAACCCTACGATAGCAAAATACCAGAAGCTTTTATACACGGTATCAGGAAAAGCTGTTCCGGATAACTTTTCAGCTAATTACAAGCTTGCTTCAAACGTGTATTTTCGATTTGTCACTCAGACGGTGCAGTATCTTTTGGGATACGGCGCTGTTTTTGATGATGATAACGTTAAAAACAGGCTGGGCGGTGATGAGTTCGACAGGCAGCTTCAGGCGGCGGCTGTTGAATCGCTTAACGGCGGGGTTTCCTTCGGGTTCTTTAATTACGACCACCTGAATGTATTCTCTCTGACTGAATTCGTGCCGCTTTACGACGAAGAGAGCGGGGCGCTTTGCGCTGGCATTCGCTTTTGGCAGATGGACGAGGACAAGCCGCTGAGGGCGACTTTATACGAGCTTGACGGCTATACAGAGTACATACAGAAGCAGCGCGGGAGCGGGCTTGAAATACTCAGCAAGAAAAGGTCGTATATACAGAAGGTCGTCTCGTCAAAAATAGACGGTACGGCTATATATGACGGCGAGAATTACCCGAGCTTTCCCATTATTCCGCTTTATTCTCCGAGAAGACAATCTTCGATAATCGGCTTCAAGAGAAAAATAGACTGCCATGACCTGATAGAATCGGGGTATGCAAACGATGTTGACGATGCCTCTTTGATATACTGGACGATATCCAATGCCGGGGGCATGGATGATATCGACCTTGCCAAATTTATTGAGCACATGAAAACGGTGCGGGCGGCGGTCGTTGAGGATGAGGGCGCGAAAGCTGAGGCTCACACCGTGGATGTTCCCTGCGAATCGCGCGAGGCTATTTTAAAGCGGCTGGAGGATGAGATGTACCGCGATTTTATGGTGCTGAATCTTGATACCATATCGAGCGGGCAGACTACCGCTACGGCGATAAAGGCGGCATATGAGCCGATGAACCTGTTTTCAAACATGTTTGAATCGGAGATACTTGTTTTTGTATCAAAGATACTTTCGCTTATATCTTTGGAGGGGCATTTCCAGTTGGAGCGGGACAGGATTGTAAACGAGCTGGAACAGGCTCAGACGGTGCAGACGCAGATAGAAACATATCTTGCGCTTAAAGGCACGTTTGACGATGATACAATCATAAAGCTGTGTGCCGACGCTTTGGAACTCGGCGAGGAGGAGACCGAAAGGATAATAAAAGCCGTTACAGCGGAGGAAAGCGAACGGTTCGGCGGGAGGGCTGCCAATGGGATTGCCGAAGAAATCACCGAGGGGTAAGCTATGAATCGGTATCACAAGCTGACGGATGTGGAATTGGCTTTGTTAGAAGATGAAATATCCGGGGTTTACAAGCGTTCGACCACTGAAATAGGCGAAAAATGGCGGGAGCATATGGATAAAGTCCGCGACCGGGCGGCTAAGGCTTACGACAAGATACAAAAAGCCGAAACCGATGAGGAAAAAGCCGCAGCAGTTGAGGACTACAAGCGAATTCTGCGGAATGCAACCCTGCAAAACAAGCATTACGCCGAGATGATAGACGAGACTACAGCAAGGCTTTCACACGCGAATGAAATAGCCCTGGATTACGCAAACGGACGTATGCCGAAGGTATACACCATTAACTACAACGGCGCTTCTGAGGGCATTGGAGAGGCTGTGGCGGGGTATTCGTTTACCATGTGCGACGAGGGAACGGTAAGATATCTTATAGACAACGACAAGCTTTTGCTGCCGCCGAAAAAGCTTGACCCGGTGAAGGACAAGGCATGGAATACAAAAAAGCTTAATGCCGAGGTGCTTCAGGGAATTATTCAGGGCGAGAGCGTTGGAAAAATTGCCGACAGGGTGGAGCGGGTAACCGAGGCAAACCGGGTTTCTGCTCTGAGAGCGGCGCGAACTATGACTACCGGAGCGGAGAACAAGGGCAGGCTTGACAGCTACACAAATGCCGAAAGAATGGGGATAAAGCTTAAAAAACGGTGGATGGCGGCGATGGATAACCGCACCCGGCACACTCACAGACTGCTCGACGGACAAATGAGGGAGAAGGACAAGCCCTTTGAGGTTGAAGGGCGGAGCATTATGTATCCGGGGGACCCCAGTGCCGCGCCCGACCTTGTTTACAACTGCCGGTGCACGATGGTTGCAGAGGTGGAGGGCACTTCTTCATATCCTTTGAAGCCGGAGGGCAAGCCCGCCTGGGCGGATGGGCTGACGGATTACGAATATGAGCAGTGGAAGCTTTTTGGCGCTGACGGATTAAAGGAAAAGAAGAGGTTGACAAGAGATGAGAAGAAGGGTATAATATCTGATGAAATTAAGCGTTTAACGTTTAATACAGGTGAAGAGGTTAACAATTTCTTTTATTACGATTCAGACAAACAAAAGACTTTTGCAGAAGAAAACAGCTTATATAGCATATGGTTCAGCGGACTTTCGGAAGATGAAAAAGAAGCAATAAGCTGGTACACTTTGGACGGCTATGGCGATATAAACGATTACTTACGAAAGCGAGATGGATGGGAAGATATACCGAAAGAACTTGTTGATGACGCGAGTACAAAAATTGACAGCGCTATTTCCAGATTCGTTTTAAAGGATAATATTATCGTTCAACGCGGAATAAGGAATTTTTATGCCGATTCAATTATAGAAAGTAGCAGCTGGAATGATATTCATGATATTATAGGGAAAACATTTTTCGATTCCGGATATGGGAGTTCTACAGCGCTTAAAAATAATCCTGTAGCCGTAGCTAAACCGGTATTGCTTGAAATTGAAATTCCTGCCGGAATCGGGCGCGGTGCATATATAAACGAGCTCGCAGGGCAAAATGAAAACGCCGAATATGAGTTCCTTATTGCTCGGGATAGCAAGTTTAGGATAACAGATGTTGTTATTAACAACGAACCTATGCCTCCGCAAACTATCATAAAAATGAGGATGATTGTTAATGAATAAAAGGTTGGAACAATTTCCATTCTATATTCGCTATTGGGACGTGAATGAATACTATTTTTGGCTGATAGATGAATATGGCAAAGATTCTAAGTGCGTAAAACTGATAAATGAGGCAAATTTTAAAGACAAGCGCAATAACCCACAGAAGTATAAAATAGATGCCGATGCTTTGCTTTTTGAGATTCGGCAATACTTGATTGACAACGGCTGTGAAGAAGAAGTAAAAGCTTGTGACGAGGCATTTTCGAAAAAAAGAAAGAAAAGAGAGGCAAATTGCTCTTACATTCCTATGCATAAGCGTTGGGAAATGGACGATGACAACGACTTGCAAATTATGAAACAACTGTGTAAAGGCAAAACCATTTTGTGTAGAAGCTGTGGTGCAGGTTTTTACAAAGCAAGCGAGACTAACGAGTTTAAGTGTACCAAATGTGGAAGTGTGTTTGAAGTTACGCCAGATAGTACTGTTAAATAGTAATAGCGAAATAAAGATTTTTGAAAAGCAGATTAAAGAGGCTGAAAAATATTATGCTTCGATTAAAAAATATAAAAAAGAACAATGAGACAATTCAGGCAGACTATTACCCCGAAGATACTATGGAGTGCGGATTTGTAAAGATTAGCTCTTATTCGCATGAAATACTTGAAAGTAAGCTTACTTCGTATGACGGTGTTATCAAGGCTTATATGAGCCACGCTGTCACAGCTTTAGAACGGCTTGTTGATTCAAAATCTTTGCCGGAAGAGCGAGTTGTTATGTGGTATTAGATTTAATTTGTCTTACAACTTCAAGAATATGCCTGAATCAATCATGTGCGAGGGACTTCTGAAAAAGTTCGATGAGGCAGAGGATATATAACAATAAAAGCATCCATGTGGGTGCTTTTTTCATACCTGAAAATAGGGGGGTTTATGAGTATAGGCGCAAAGATTGAAAGCCACGCTGACGAGGTTATAGCCGCCGCAAGAGCTGCGCGCGCAAGGGCGCTTGAAAAGGTGGGGCTTACTGCGGAGAAGCACGCTAAAAAGAATCTGACTGATTTTCCGAGGTTAGACACAGGACGCTTAAGAAACAGCGTTTCACATGTCAGCGGCAAAAGCGCTGTATACATCGGTACCAATGTTGAATATGCCATTTATGTTGAAGTGGGCACCGGTATATATGCTTCGGACGGCAGGGGCAGAAAAACGCCCTGGGTGTATATGGACGATAAAGGGAACTACCATGCTACCAGAGGCATGGAGGCTTCGCACTTTTTGAAAAATGCGGCGGAGGGGCACAAGGACGAATACAGGGAGATAATAAAGAATGAGTTTAAGGGAGGATGAGCATTTGAAGCTGATAAACAAATGTAATAAGACAGTAAGCCTGTGCGGCGGTGAAATTTTGCTTATCCCGGGCAAGGTGATAAGCTTTAACGAAGCCGCTGCCGAGCCGTCGGCGCTGAATGAAATGCTGAACGCCGGGTTCGTGCGGATAGACAGCAGTGGGGACGGCGCAGAACATCAAACAGCTGAATAAAACGCGAGGCAATGCGTTTTAGAAAGGATGAAAAATACCCCGCCTGTT
>CALDFS010000163.1 GCA_937942105.1 uncultured Ruminococcus sp.
ATATCATATTTGACTTAAGAAAAGAACATGGATGGACGCAGACTGCGCTGGCGGAAAAGCTTGGAATCTCGCCGCAGTCGGTCAGTAAGTGGGAATGTGGCATAGGGTACCCAGACGTCACGCTGTTCCCCGTCATCGCCGAGCTTTTCGGCGTACCCATCGGCGTTCTTTTCGGTGAAGTGGAAAAGGAGGACATTAAAATGTCAAGCTCAGTTAATGAAAAGAAATTTGCCTTTGAACCGATTAAGGATATTGAAATAACCGTCGGCAATACCTGCGTTATCGAGGTTATTGATGGCGAGAGCGAGAATTCTTCAATGACGGTATCCGGGGACGCAACCTTCATGAAATTTTTCTCGGTGGAGAAGGAGGACGGCAGACTGCGCGTATGTGTTAAGAACCCATCCGGCTCGGATATCTGCCCAATCTACGACAGAGGAGGCTATCAGAAGGAAAACCGAATCGAAATCCATTCCGGCGTTGCCGAATCAAACTGCACCGTGACAAACTATCTTAACAATATGAGCTGCAGCTGCTGCGATATAAAAAATTCCATGAAATGGGTTGCCGAAAGAGTTTAGGATGAATAGCCTGAAAGCATTATACAACGTATAAATGCCGATCCGATATGGCTGTATAAAATTTGCCGCGAAGCCCGATTTAAACGAGCCTCGCGGCGGATTATTATGTGCAATACTTATTGCGGATTGTCGGGTGATTCAGCATTTATCGCTTCTATCTCGCTGTTCAAGCTATCCACAATATCATTCGGCACTGGGATGATCTGATTTGATTTGTTCGCCGCAAGAAGCGGGGTTGCCTTGGAGATTTTGTAAATTCCCGCCGTCTCTTTAAATTTTTCCATAGCCGCCGCGAAGCAGTCACCGTTCTTTTCCGATAAGATGTATACCCACCGCAGGTTGTCTTTATCCTCGGTGGCAACCGCTAAAATCCTGCCGTCAAAGTTCTGAATCATGCCGGTCGTAAGGGCATATTCGATGTTTTTGCGCTCGGATAAATCCACCGCCGCCTTGATTCTTTTAACGTACTTCTGATACTCCGGGTCGTCCTTGTATCTTACGAAGTTCCGCCAGCGTGGCTCGGCTATAATTGTGCGGTAGTTATTTGCATACATAACCCGATTTACATAACTGTCCCACACAAGTGATTTATCAATCGGGAAATCCTTGACATTCATATCGAGGACAAAGCCGCATACGGCGGAAAGCTCGCCGTTCATTAGTGTTACAAGCACGCTCTTTTGGGTTGTCGAATCGAGCATATCAAACTTGGGCGAGCCGAAGGAGATATCCGAGCCGTTGGGAAGGCTTAAGGCGTTTTCGATTAGAGTAACGGCGGTGTCGAGCGCTTTATATCCCTCTTCGTTTTCGTCAAAGAACAGATAATTGTTCGACAGTCGCAAAAGCGTCATGACCTTGTCGTCAATCCACATATCGGGCTTGGTAAGGCAGGGGTTGCGGGAAAGCTTTTTAAGAAAATCAAGTGCCAGCTCGCAGCCCTCAATAGCGTCCCTGACATCTCCACCGTAGCGGAAAAGGGTCATAAAATGCATTGCCTCGCTTATCTTTTCCTGATAAATGCTTTGATAAAGTGCGCGGGTCTTGGTTTCGTCTCTGTCCGCATAATACACCGTCATAAGGCGCATTTTTGACATGTCATATTCGTAATTATTTTCATCGATAAACTTCATCGCTACGCTTTCGTCCGGTTCTGCACCCAAGTATCTGTAAATCAGATGACCCCGCCAGATACGGTCGGTGCAGAGCCTTACCGATTTTTCCGCAAGTCGGCGAAGCTCGGTTAAATTCTGCCTTTCCTTCGGGATATCGCCGATAGTGATTATGGCAAAGTTGATCGCCTCCCAGTCGTCGGGGAACTCGGAGCACCATTTTTTCAGGATTTTCAGCCGCTTTTCGGGGTCTTTTTCGGCATTTGCTTTCATGCGATATTCCCCGCGTCTGCGCTCCTTGGCATCTCCCGAAACGCCCAAGAGCGAATCAACGGTAACGCCGAAATATCCCGCGATTACGGGAAGCATCTCTATATCGGGGTAGGCTGACTGCGTTTCATATCGGCTGATAGCCTGAATCGACAGCCCGAGTGCCTCGGCAAGCTCATCCTGAGTCATATCCAGCGAGCGGCGAAGCTTTTTAAGATTCTCTCCAAAATTAAGGTTCATAAGTAATCCTCCGTAAATTATATTTCGGCCGATGAGTTTATTATATCAGACCGGGCGGGGGATGTAAACATCACGGTGAGAGAGAATTTTTCTCGGGGAGCGGGAAAACAGGAGGGAATCTTCAAGCAATTCAGCAGGAAGATTTATTACAGCCTCGCGGTCATTGCGAGCCGGAAGCATATGCACGAAAAAATCACAGACTGCACAGCGTGTCTCCGTTATAGCTCGGGTGGTTATTGGCATCTCTATACATAAATACCGATTTGCCCATATCGGACGTATGGATATATGCAAGCCGAAGAATTGCCAGAACATAGATGAAATCATCAGGGTAAAGGGCGCAGTATTCTTTTTTATAGCCATTCCGCAGTATTTTCTCATTTTCATCCAGCAGGCTGATGTGGCGAAGCCGGATTGCGGCATCGGTTACCGCCTCTACCGTCAAGCCGGTTTCTTGGGCAAGCTTTTCCGGGGTGACAAAGGTTTCAGCCTCGCCGCTTTCGATAAGTCTTTTGTAAATTGCCTTCAAAACCTTTCTCGCATTTTTGTCTCCAAGCACAGAAAGCATTTCGCCCGCCTTGTCAAGGTCGAATAGTACGGCGGATTCCGTCCCGCCATAGCTGCGGTCAATAAAAGTAAAAGCGTCCGAAAGAAACACCGCGCCGTGTTCGGGGGAGCCTTCGTCTATCATGCAAGCGCAGTTGCATTTTGGAAAGTCGAAGTCTTTCTTTAGATTATTGATGATTCCCTGCAGCTTTTCATCCGTCTCGACCTCGTTTATTCCGAAGAATGTGCGCTGTGCTTTCAAAAACAGTGAAATGACTGCGTCATAGCAGAGCTGTGGCAGTTCGGTGGTGTATATCTTTTTGGGCTCTTGCGGGATATCTGAAAAAAGCGCGTTGATATCGACGGACAGGGATTTTGCTAACGTTTGCAGAAGGGAAATGTCCGGATTTGTTATGCCGTTTTCCCATTTTGAAACCGACTGCGCAGTAACACCAAGCTGCTCTGCAAGCTGCTCCTGCGTATACCCGCAGAGCCTGCGGTAGTGTGCGATGTTTTGACATATAGACAGCATATTTCAACCTCCTCGTGTTTTGAATATATTATAACATAGTTATTTGCAACTTTAAAGATAGTAGTTGGATAAGAGGGTGAGCTGATTTTTAAACTTGCGGTTGAATATGCAAAGAAGATTTTGAAAAGAGGTTGCCTGATGGGTTAGATAGAGGTGCGCCAAAGGAGTTTATTGAATCAGGCCGGGCGGAGGAGCTCCAAGCTGTCTCGCATTCGACATATCGGTATAGTATAGGTTGACAAAGTATATCAACCTTCTCTTTACTCAGCAATCAATTCATGATATAATATATTCGGTTCCGAAACAACAATTTATATGGGGGATATTTTATGGAAGAATTGAAAATAGCCGAAAAAATAAAGGAAAAAAGAAGAGAACGCAATTTTACTCAGGAGGAGCTTGCAAATATCTTGGGCGTAACAAAAGCCGCTGTAAGCAAATGGGAAAACGCAGAGAGCTATCCCGACGTTACAATGCTGCCCAAAATTGCCCAATTGTTTAACATAACCATGGATGAGCTTTTCGGCTACACTCTTGAATACGAGCCTCTGAAGATTGTAAACCAATACTATTTCGGATTGTGTCTTGACGATGTAGACAAAGCAATTCTGAATCACGGAACCGTAAAGGAATGTAGTCTCGTAAAAAACGGACACTATATTGAAGCCGAAGACATGATAGAGTATGTATGGGAGGTGCGGGTTCAGATAGTCTCCACCGAAGAAGATTTTCCGTATACGCTTCAAAAGCTCTTAAAGACGAACAGGCTTATGGACGGTTACAGCGTCAGAATTGCCGATGGAAAAATAATTTGTGACGACAAGCCCAACAAGCATTTTGTTTGTAAAGAGAAGGTGTGGGAATACAATACTGCCGATATTAAGTATATGCGTCAGATGTTTAAAGAACAGCGCGCAATGGGATTGTTGGCTGATGACGATTAGAATTTTATCTCGGATTCATAATTACAAAAGCCGCGAAGCCCGATTCTGATGAGCTTCGCGGCTTGCGCTATATTCAACTGATATGGTAGGGGAAAGTTGAGGAGCTTATTCCTCCAACTGTCTTCCCAGGAACATAGCGGCGGTCTGAGACAAGGTCAGCTGAAGCTGGGTGCCCTTGGAGTCAGCCTCGGGGGCTAAGAAGCATACCGCACCGGCGATATCCCCCGAAGCTATTATCGGGGAGATGGCTATGGCGTTTTTGGAGACGCCCTCTACCGGAAGAATCGGCTTGCCGTCGCCGTCGTAGGTCCAGCTTTTTCTTGTGTCGAGGATTTCCTCTAAGCCCGGAGAGAGCCTGCGCTCGGCGTATTCCTTCTTTTGTACGCCAGATACTGCAACAACATGGTCGCGGTCGAAAATAACCACCGGCGCGGAGCCAAGCTTGTGGATTACCTCGGCGGCAGACGCCGCGCTTTCGGACATCTCGTTTATGGGCGAGTATTTTTTGAAGATGACCTCACCTTCGCTGTTTGTGTATATTTCAAGCGGGTCGCCCTCACGAATCCGCATGGTTCTGCGAATCTCCTTTGGAATAACGACCCTGCCCAAGTCGTCAATACGTCTGACGATTCCTGTTGCCTTCATATTGTTCTCAATCCTTTCATTTATTGCCGATTGGCGGGATATTCCGCGCAGAGCACGATATTCAAGCCAACCGGCGTTTATATTTGACAAGCAATGCTATTATTTGCCGAAAGGTTGAAAATATACTTGAAAGATTTGCGATTAGAATGCGATCATCCGTGCTGATTTTAATGATTAGTATTGTCAGCGTTAAGGAATAGAATGTATTTTTTTAAAACAACATTTCAGCACCAAAAATTTATTGAAAAACCTTTCCTTTTCATGTATAATGAAAATAAAAATCGTTGTATAGATCATGGACGATAAAAGCTCTTGAAACGTTTATAACTGCGAAAGGATTTATATTTTATGAAAAAAGAAGAATTATTTACATCAATTTCAGAAAAGTATGATGAGCTGAAAGCGGCATTGAAGGGAACTGACATAGTAAAAATCAGAAAATTGACGCTGGAAGTCCATGCTATGGTACATCCTGCTGAAATATCCGGAAGAACAGAAAAAACAATTGCGGATTATGTTTTAGATTATATGATGTTGGGAAATCAGAACGCAATAGTGCCAAGAGAATACTGTGATACGGATTTGCATTATGCGGGAACAAACAAAGTACCTATGTGCTGGCAGTTTTGGCATACATATTGTATTGAAGATTTGGTGAGCAATATTTTAATGGTAAATCAAAACCAGATTTTCAACTCGGAATGGCAAAGAAAAATCGGAGCTTCCATTACAGATACCGGAAATGCGCTGGAATTCGATGAAGCAGTGGAATTTGGAAAAGGGATAAATATCGAGGCGCTCCGTGATTATATGATTACAGTAGGAAAAAACACACGCTGTATATTGGAAAGCTTAACATTGGAGCAGATACAATCGATGGTGCCTGAAGAATGGGTAATGAGAATATTGGAAGAGGGCGGAGTAACCACGGATTTCCGCTCCGTATGGTTATTGGTATTCTGGGGAAGATTGACGCGCGGAGGGATGGTTTTGACTCCCATGACAAATCATCATATGATACATTTAACGCCATGCCTGAATAATTTACCTATTTTGGAGTGATAGGATGTGCTTTTATCAGGAATGCCAACTAAATCACTCCTGCGCTAACATTCAGCATTTAATTGACCTTAGTCTGTAGAAAACCCCCTGACTTCGAAAAAATCAGGGAGTTCTATAGACTAACGGCATGATATTTTGTCATGCCGTTTTTGTATTTACATGGAAAAGTGGTGGGATATGAATTAGAGCGTGTTCACTCAAAACGTGATTCCAGTCTTTCGGGCAGCTTTTTGCAGACATCGCCGCGCTCGGATATCGGCTTGGGAGACATAAGATACTCATATCCCGGCTGTCTGTTCTATTGCTGCGGCGGAAAAGACTCCGGCATTTTTCCGCATTCCCCGCCAGCCATGCCGACCGATGTGTTTGCGCCCGATTTAATGTTGTTCATCAGCATCATCCTCCATAATAATATAATATTTTAAATTTAAAGGAAAATGCCAATTGCTATTATTAAAGTCTGTTTTCGGGATTTATTCGCCCTTGGCGGGGATGCGACTTAAGGTAATTATTGGGGAGTATTTATTTGCACATATCTGCGCAAACGTTTGATATTAGCACCGATTGTCATTTCCATGATAACATCTCCTAAAAATAGAGTAAGCCGACGTCTGCTTCTGATAATATTATAGCAGTGTGGAGCGAATCGGTAAAGGTATTATCGGGAAACATTATTTTAACTGTGAGTTGAAAAACTGTAGGCGGAGGATATTTCGTAAGCTT
>CALDFS010000164.1 GCA_937942105.1 uncultured Ruminococcus sp.
TATCTGTGATTTCCGGGCGCGGGAGGGAATATTTTGCGTAGATACACTAATAATAAAAAATCAAGACTTTCAATAAGCAGTTTGCGCGCTTCAAATTTCTGCATAGTGGCTCTTATAGCTTTACTTGTAGCCGCTTCGGCTATGATAAACCGTTCGCTGAAACCGGTCATAATGTCGATGGCTAAGCAAAGAGGAGCTTTAGCAGTGTCTGAAATCGTGAATGAAGCGGTAACGGAGGCTTTTGAGGATGACAGCATCGGGTATTCCGACCTTGTCAGCCTGAAATATAATGACTCGGGGTTTGTAACCTCTGCTGAGTACAATGCCCATGGCATAAATAAGCTTAAGCTTGAAATCAGTGAAAGGCTTATTAAAGGTCTTGAAAAATTAAGAGCAAACAAAATCAAGGTACCGTTTGGCAGTATGTCCGGCGATGTTAGCCTTAGCGGAAGAGGTCCCGGAATCAGGATAAGAATTGTTTCGGACGCCGTGCCGGATATTCAGCTTATATCTTCCTTTGAATCCGTTGGAATAAACACTGTCAAGCATGAAGTTATCCTGCGGGTTAAGGTTGACAGCAGGGTTTATCTTCCTCCGGCGGAGGATAATTTTTGCTTTACTCAGGATTTTGTTATAGCTCAGACTATAATCGTAGGAAACATCCCGGAAGGGTACGCGAATATTGGATAGTTATACTATAGAAAGGCGCGGTAAAATTCAGATGGATATGCAATCCGCTCGGAAAAGAATTGCCGAGCTTACCGAAACTATAAATTATCATTCGAGAAAATATTATGTTGAAGATAACCCCGAGATAGAGGATTATGAGTTCGACTTGCTCATGCAGGAGCTTAAGACTCTTGAAGCTGAATTTCCCGAGCTTGTAACGCCTTATTCGCCCACGCAGAGGGTAGGCGGCGCCCCTGTTTCTGGATTTGCAAAGGTTACTCATAAGGTTCAGATGGGCAGCCTGCAGGATGTTTTTTCGTTTGCACAGGTAGAAGAGTTTGTAAACCGCATAAAGGAAGATATTCCCGAGCCTTGCTTTACCGTTGAGCCAAAAATAGACGGCTTGTCGGTATCACTTGAATATACTGACGGCGAGCTGACAAGAGGCTCCACCCGAGGGGACGGCTTCGTTGGCGAAGACGTCAGTGCCAATATCAAAACGATTAATTCTATCCCATTAAAATTTCCGGATGCTCCGAGCTTCCTTGAAGTCAGAGGCGAGGTTTATATGCCGCGCTCAGTGTTCTATAAGCTCTCACAGGAGATGGAACTGAACTCCGAACAGCCATTCAAAAACCCACGAAACGCGGCGGCAGGGTCTTTGCGCCAGAAGGATTCTAAAATCGCGGCCAAGAGGAAACTGGATATCTTCGTTTTCAATGTTCAGCAGGTCGAGGGAATAAAGTTTTCTTCGCATAAGCAGTCGCTTGATTACCTTAAAGCTCACGGCTTCAAGGTTATTCCCGAATACAGGCTTGTTAAAAGCTTTGAAGAGATTAAGGCTATAATTGAGGATATCGGCACACGGCGCTATAGCTTGCCTTATGATATTGACGGCGTTGTTATCAAGCTGGACAGTCTTGCATTAAGAGAGCAGGTTGGTTACACCTCAAAGGTGCCGAAGTGGGCGGTGGCATATAAGTTCCCGCCGGAGGAAAAGCAGACTAAGCTTGTCAGCATTGAAGTAAACGTCGGAAGAACCGGCGCGATTACCCCTGTTGCGGTCTTCGAGCCGATTCTGCTTGCAGGTACAAGCGTTTCAAGAGCCACTTTGCACAATCAGGATTTTATTGATGAACGCAATATTTCCGTCGGAGATATAATAACCGTGCGAAAGGCAGGGGATATTATTCCCGAGGTTTTGGGAGTTGCCCGGAAGTGCGGTGACGAAGCAAGCTTCAAGCTGCCCTCAAAATGCCCTGTGTGCGGTGCGGAAGCCGTCAGGGAAGAGGGGGAGAGTGCTTTAAGATGCCCCAATATTGAATGCCCAGCGCAGGTTCTGCGTTCGATTATATACTTTGCCTCTAAGCCGGCTATGAATATTGACGGCTTCGGTCCGGCAGTCGCTCAGGCGCTGTATGAAAAGGGACTTGTTAAAACCGTCCCGGATATATACAGTCTGACGGTTGAGGATGTTATGACTCTTGAAGGCTTCAAGGAAAAATCAGCTGCGAAGCTCATAAATTCGATTATAAAGTCTAAATCCAACCCGCTTGACAGACTTATCTGCGGACTTGGAATAAGAAACGTCGGCTCGGCATCCTGCAAGCTGCTGTGCGAGAAGTTCGGAAGCATAGATAATATTATTTCAGCTAACGTTGAAGATATCGTAGCTATAGACGGCTTCGGAGAGCTTACCGCCGATATAGTATATAAAACCCTTTCCGAGCCGCATATGCTAAAGACCATTAACGAGCTTAAGGAGCTTGGAGTTAATACCGAATATGAAACTTCAAGGCTGTCCGAAAAGCTTTCAGGATTAAGCTTTGTTATAACAGGTACTCTTCCAACCTACTCGCGGGATGATATGAAGGCTTTGATTGAAGCTCACGGCGGAACAGTAAAATCCTCGGTATCAAAAAAGACGGATTACCTTGTTGCAGGTGAAGAAGCTGGCTCTAAGCTTATCAAGGCACAGGAGCTTGGTATTAAGATAGTTGACGAAAACGCATTTTTGCAAATGATTCAATAAAGAAAGGTAGACCTAACAGTATGGAAAAAACAAATATCGATATCAGGCACGTAGCCAAGCTTGCACGATTGAAAATCGATGACAGCGAGCTTGAACGTTACGAAAGTGAAATGACCGATATAATCAGGATGGTTGAAGCAATGCCGGAAATCAATGAGGAGCTTATAATTGACCAGAACAATGCCATGGCTCTTCGTGAGGATGAGCTCTCGCAGGACAAGCTTTCAAGGGACGTTATGCTGAAAAATGCGCCAAAGGTAGTTGCCGGATGCGTAGTAGTTCCCAAAACAGTTGAATAAAGAGGTGACGGATTTTGAATCTTTACGAATATAATGCACATGAGCTGAGCGATATGCTTAGAAAAAAAGAGATATCCTCGGTTGAGCTTACAAACTCGGTTTTTGACAGGATATCAAGCGTTGAACCCAAGGTTGAAGCATACCTTACCCTTAATAAGGAAGAAGCCTTGAAGTCAGCCGCTGAGATTGACAGGAAAATTGCAGACGGTGAGGAGCTTTCAAGGCTCGCAGGAATTCCGATAGGCATTAAGGACAATATTTCAACTGCCGGTCTGCGCACTACCTGCGCTTCAAAAATGCTTGAAAACTATGTTCCGGTATTCAACGCGACGGTTGTGGACAAGCTTTTGTCTTGCGGTTCGGTCATCACCGGTAAGCTGAATATGGACGAATTTGCAATGGGTTCGTCCACCGAAAATTCATATTTCAAGAAAACCTGCAATCCGTTTGATACAAGCTGCGTTCCCGGCGGCTCGTCGGGCGGATCTGCCGCCGCTGTCGCTTCGGGCGAGGCTGTTATCGCGCTCGGTTCAGATACCGGCGGATCTATAAGACAGCCGGCTTCACTTTGCGGCGTTGTGGGTCTTAAGCCTACATACGGCAGCGTTTCAAGATATGGTCTTGTTGCATTTGCCTCGTCTTTGGACCAGATAGGCCCTTTGGGAAGATGCGTTAAGGATGTTGCCATGCTTCAGGACGCTATCTGCGGTCATGATAAGATGGACGCTACAAGTGCCGACTACAGTCATGCTTCTTCATTTGATGCCTTAACCGGAAACGTAAGCGGACTCAGAATAGGAATCCCCAAGGAGTATTTCGGAAGCGGCATATCGCCTGAGGTCAAGGAATCAGTTATGAGCGCCGTAAACGACCTTGTAAAGCGCGGAGCGACCGTGAAGGAAATACCTTTGCCATCA
>CALDFS010000165.1 GCA_937942105.1 uncultured Ruminococcus sp.
TGAATATGGCTGAGCGTTTTCGCAACTATCTGAGCATAGAAGATCTTGAATATCTCCCCGAGCAAAGGGATTCAAGCTTCGACCCCGAGGAAATGCTTTTGTCGAAGGAAGAATCGGATTTAGTGCAAAAAAGTCTTGAAAGACTGCCCGACCGCGCCAAGCAGGTGGTTTACCTGCACTATTATAAGGATATGGAGATTGAGGAGATATCCTCTGCGCTCGGCATATCCCAGGGAACGGTCAAATGGCAGCTTCACGACGGCAGAAAGAGAATGAGGAAGGAGCTAAGTGCTATGGATGAAAACTTAAACGATACCTTATTACAAAAGGTCATGAAAAAGGTCGCAGAGCTTAAGCATTGGGATTTAAAGAACTCCAAGGCGGGCTTTGAGACAGATTACCGCAGCGTTTTGAAGGATATTGACGAGCTGCGCGAATCGAGCGGGAAATATCACGCATTGGCAGACGTGCTTGTGCGCGGATACTGGTGGCTTCCCGGCGAGGTAAACGACAACCTGTTCGCAAGGATTAAGGAAGCGGCCGAGCTTGGCAAGAACGAGGAAGTTATGTACTTCGTAATGGGAAAGGAAAATTCCAAATACTGGGATGAACGCCGTGCAAGCTTTATTCGCGATGTTCAGATTCCCAAGCTGTTGGAATTTGGCTTTAAGACTGCCGCCGCAAGGGAATGGACTGGCATCGGTCGCTACTATGCATGGGAAGCTAACAGGGATGAAGCAAACAAGTCCTACGACAACGGTATAGCGCTTTTGGATACCGACAGTATGTATTATCACTTTGCGACCCTTGCAAAGAGCCATGTTGAAACAGTCTGCTCGGAGGAATTTACCAAGGACTCAAGGCGCAGAAGGGATTTTGTCGGAGCTTTTGAGATACGCACGTCCGGCGGCATTCCCTGCCTGACCAACAAATCGGAGTCATCAACCGGCGAGCTATATTCTATCGACAGCGAAGCGGTAGGTATTCTTGCGAACGCTTTCTACTGCGACCGCAGACCCTGCGCAGATATCAAGCCGGGCGAAAGCGTCACCGCCTCGGACGGCTCTGCTCTTAGCTTTGTCTCGGACAACGAGACTGTTAAGACCCTTGCCGGAGACTTTACCGGCTGCGAGCTTTGGCAGGCGGAGCATATCTCGGAGCATCGGCTGATTAAGACCTATTTCAAGCGCGGAACAGGAATAATCAGGCAGGAAAGAACCGAGGACGGCATCACCGAAATCAGAAGCCTCTGCGCGTACAGTGTCAACAATGGAGGCGACAGTCTTATCCCGATGAGGCGCGGAAACTTCTGGGAGTACAGCCTTAATGTCAGCCCGGAATTCATCGAGCATTCGACAAGGATAGAGGTTAACTACGCCGACTCCGAAAAGGCGATTCTGACTCAGCATACCTATATGAGAAGACACAAGTATGACGAAAATTCCTGGCTCGACATGATTTTCAAAATCCGCAACGACTATAACAACGGAGACGGCAAGATTGTAGATGTGCGCGACGCGGCGGACCGCGCAGAGCAGCTCGCCAGAACCCCGATGGAAAAGGCGCACGCAAGGGCTGCTGCCTCTGTTGTAAGAAGGATTATGGATACTGATGATAACTTCAGCCCGGAATCCAAGCTCAAAAATGTCTGGAACTTCTTCTCGAAGAACGTTATAAGGCGGAACGACAATGCCGTTAGCTATAAGGACTCCGGCTTCCGCTGGAGCTTCGAGTGGAAATTAACCGGCAGGGGCGGAGTTGAACTGCCGGTTCTGTGCAACGATATCTATGCGATACTGTCCGAGACGACCGGCGCTGTCTGGTCGGACGACTGGAAGCCTGGCTACAGCGAGGAAAAGTCGCTGCAATGCTACGGCGACAGCCTGAAATCAAGCGTAGTCTGCGAGGAAGCGGGCGAGGTCACCTGCCCCGCAGGAAGCTATAAGGACTGCGTCAAGCTGACAGTGGACTGCACTGGCTTCGGCGAAGGAATGGCATATCGCGGCGGCAAAAAGGTCTATTACTTCGCGCCCGGGGTGGGTCTTGTAAGATTTGAAATCTTCGGCGATTTCGACACCAGCCCGGCAGCGTATGAGCTCACCGTATGCCAAGGCTTCGGCGAGGGTTATATGCCCTTTGAGGACGGCATGGTAAGGCGGTATGATGCCACCAACCTCACCGACGGCTACATCGCGGCGGCGGAATATACCTATGTAAAGGACGACGCGAGCGGGGATATAATCGTGTTTGAGGATAGGACCGGCGTTAAGGATATCTCCACTAAAACCACCACCTACAAGGGCGTTTACAGTGAAATCAAGGAGGATATGCTGGCTGACAGCAATAAGCCCGAGGAAGCCAACGACCTCGGCGGCTACAACAACTTTATGCTGCTCTATCATCAGCTTTCAAGATATTCCCACGGCTATTACAACCCGCACCTTGTTGCGGAGTGGAGAAAGCATATGCTGAAGCTTTGCGAAGCCGCAGGTGTAGATTCCGGCGTCCCCGAAGGTCTGTATGGCTGCTATTCAAGGCTGAGCCTTTGGGCAAGCGTTGCGCTGTTCGGCGGCGGCAGGAAGGACGAGGGCTATGAGTATCTCGACAAGGCGCTCGACTATCTTGAAAAGTGGGAAGCGATACCGGACGGCACAAAGCTGCCCGTTGGCAATCCGCTTGTATTCAGCGATATCAAGATTATCAAGAGCAGTGACGGCAGCAACTGGAGAACCGTAATCGAGCTAAAGGATGGCTCGAGACGTACCCTCGACGACTGGCTGGTAATGGGCGCAGACGGAATATATATCCCCCTGACCGTTAAGAAAGGCTGGGAATGGTTCGATTCCGTAAGGGAAGAGCCGAGATACAAGGAAGCCGTTGAGCGCGCCAAAAAGATAATGGAAAAAGGCATAAAGACTAAATAACAGACACCCTCTCAAATCAATATAACGCTGAAAACCCGGCTCCGATTATATATCGGGGTCGGGCTTTCGTATATGTCTTGCACTGTATTAAAGATATCTGCGGATATCTGCCCCAAGCTGTTCTTCAAGGCTGATAAGCCGCTTGGCGATGTCCTTGGAAAATTCGTCCGCCGCTTCGTACTGGTTAAGATACCTTGCCAAGGATTTGACACCCATATTGCACCCATCGGTCATGATGTCCGCAATCGATGAATCGGAGTCATCCGCCATAAGGGTCATGTTGGTTTTCATCCAAGACATTCCCTTGGCAATCGGGTTAGGGGACTTTCCGTCGTCGTTATAGTCGTCCAAAAGGCTTTGTATCTCATCCGAGAGCTTGTCGTGCTCAGCCTTGCACTTTTGCAGAGATTGGCGGAAATCCTCGCTTTTGACATGGTCCACAACCTCGGTTATCGAGGACACGCCCATTTTTACGCCCGCATCGCACTCCCGCAGGAGCTTTATTGTATCGCTTTCTATCATCTTAGCTTATTCCTTTCTTCGTTTCAATTATCTTTCCCCGCAAGCGGATTATTATGCTTTTTGATTGACTTTTTGCCGCAGAACGGATATAATATCATCAAAAGCTTGATTCAAAGGAGATTTTTATATGAAAATGTTTAAAAAAGCGGCGATATTCGCATTGATATTAGCCTTGTTTGCAGTAATTGCGGCAGGATGCGCAAAAAATCCCGCCGATGATACCGATTCGGGCGAGCCCGAGGTTTACGATAACCTCAGCGAGGGCGACTCTGCCCCCGATTTCACTGCCGAGACTATCGGCG
>CALDFS010000166.1 GCA_937942105.1 uncultured Ruminococcus sp.
GCTTATGCCCCTGACTGCAAGGTTGGGGGCAAGGCTTGTTAGCATGATGGAGGACAATATGGGATTATTTACTAAAAAGGAATCAATCGCGAACAAGTTCGCGGCAAACATAGAATGGCTGATAGTGGGTCTGGGAAATCCCGGAACGCAGTACGCCACGACCCGCCACAACTGCGGCTGGATGGCGATTGACAAGCTTGCCGCCAAGTACGATTTAAAGGTCAACCGAATCAAGTTCAAATCGCTGTGTGCAGAGGCTAAAATCGCGGGGCATAAGTGCCTTGTCATGAAGCCCACAACCTTCATGAACGCCAGCGGTGAAGCGGTTGTGGAAGCCATGAACTTCTACAAGATACCGATAGAGCGGGTGCTGGTGATATGCGACGATATCTCGCTCGAGATTGCAAAGACAAGAATCAAGCGCAAAGGCTCGGACGGCGGGCAAAAAGGGCTGCGAAGCATCATATACTTAACCGGGAAGGATAATTTCCCGCGCATCAAAATAGGTGTTGGCGCAAAGCCCAACCCCGATTATGACCTTGCCGACTGGGTACTTTCAAAATTCACGCCTGCCGATATGAAATTGATGGATTCTGCGTTTGAGAACGCCGTATCAGCGGCGGAGCTGATTATTGACGGAAAAACAGATGAAGCCATGAACAAATTCAACTGACATGTATTTAAAAAGAGGTAATCAATGAACATTTATTACGAAGCCGCTTCAAAGCTTGCCCACTGCCGCGAGCTTACGGCGGCGATAGAAAAGCGGCAGCTTCCCGCAAGCGTTACCGGGCTTTCGGCTGTGCACAAGGCGCATACGCTGCTGTTAATGTCGCTGAGGCAGAAGGTTTTGTGCATCTGCGATGACGAAGCCGGCGCGCAGAGACTTGTCTCGGATATCAACGCCATGGCGGGGGAGGATATCGCCTGCCTGTTCCCTGTAAAGGATTTTACCTTTGCAAATATCGAAACAGCCTCGCTCGAATACGAGCACAAGCGAATAATGGCGCTGGAGCGCATAAGCAAAGGCAAATCGCGGGTTCTGTGCTGCTCGGTGGAGGCTTGTATGCAGTCAACCATGCCGCCGGACAAGTTGGAAGACCTTACATTTTCCCTTTCCCCGGGGGACACTCTGAACGTTTCCGAGCTGACAGATAAGCTTGTATGCATGGGCTATTCGCGCGCATCACTTACCGAGGGGCAGGCGCAGTTTTCGGTTCGCGGGTCGATTATAGACATCTTCCCTGTGGGGGAAGGTATGCCCATAAGAATCGAGCTGTGGGGGGACGAGATAGACACCGTTTCCACCTTCGACGTTGAATCACAGCGCCGGTTCGACACCGTGAAGTCGGTAACTATTGCCCCAGCGAAGGAGCTGCTTATATCCAAGCAGGAGCTTACAGAGGATATTGAAGCACTGCTGGAAAGAGCTTCCGGCAGGCACGGCGAATTGATTAAAAAGAATCTTAACTCAGACCTTGACCTTATCAACTCGGGGCTTATGCCGGCAAGCCTTGATAAATACTACGCCCAGATATACGGCGAGCCTTACACGCTTTTTGACTACTTCACGGACGGCATCTGCGCAATCAGCGAGTATTCCGCTTGCTGTGAAAAGGCAAAAACCTTCTCGGCACAGCTCGCCGAGGACTTGAAGATCCTGTATGAGGACGGAATACTTTTCAAGGAGATGGGCGGCTTCTATATAGAAATGCCCGAGCTTATGCAGAAGGCGGATAAGCTGGGAACAGTCTACTTGGATATGTTCATGCACGGCGCAGACATTCGGCTTAAAAAGCTTATTTCCGCCGAGGCTTACCAGTCCTCAACATGGAGCGGGGATAGCGCCACCCTTCGCGAAGAGCTTGAAAGCTACACCGAGCGCGAATTCTGCACGGTTGTTTTAGTCGGCAGTCAGAAGGCGACAGGCATTGTTATGCGCGATATTGAAGCGCAGGGCTTTAAGGTGCAGCGCCTGACCGATAAATCCGAGCCTTACCCGGGATTAGTCTACGTTGGTGCAGGCTGCCTTTCGGGCGGGTTTGAGTACCCCGCCGCGAAGTTTGCTGTTATAACACAGCAGAAGGCGGTGGTATCGCAAAGAAAGGCAAAGAAAAAGCCCAAGAATTCGGAAAAAATCAACAGCCTTGCCGATATCCACACCGGCGACCTTGTGGTTCACGCTTTGCACGGAATCGGGCGGTTCGCGGGGATATCCAACATAACAACAAACGGCGTTACCAAGGACTATATCACCATAAAATACGCGGGCGCGGATGTGCTTTACGTGCCGGTTACGCAGCTGGATATCGTTTCAAAATATATAGGACCCAAGGACGATGAGACGGTGAAGCTGAACAAGCTCGGCTCGCAGGAGTGGGTGAAGACCCGCGCCCGGGTAAAGAAGGCCTGCAAGGATATGGCGGATGAGCTTATAGCGCTGTACGCCAAGCGCCAGCTTGCCAAGGGCTACGCTTTTTCCGAGGATTCCACCTTTCAGACCGAGTTTGAGGAAAGGTTTGAATACCAGGAGACTGACGACCAGCTTACTTCCATCTCGGAGATAAAGCAGGATATGCAAAAGCCTGTGCCGATGGATAGGCTTCTGTGCGGAGACGTTGGCTTTGGCAAAACAGAAGTCGCGCTGCGCGCCGCCATGAAGTGCATCCTCGATGGCAAGCAGTGCGCGATTTTAGTGCCCACAACAGTTCTTGCATGGCAGCATTACCAGACCGCCCTGCGCCGGTTCGAGCATTTTCCGATAAGGATAGAGCTTCTTTCGCGGTTCCGCAACCCCAAGCAGCAAAAGGAGATAGTTAAAAAGCTGGAGCGCGGCGAAATCGACCTTATTATCGGCACCCACCGCCTTGTGCAGAACGATATAAAATTCCACGATATCGGGCTGTTGATAATAGATGAGGAGCAGCGCTTCGGCGTTGCGCACAAGGAGCATTTGAAGGAGCAATACCCCTCGGTGGATATTCTGACGCTTTCGGCAACGCCCATACCGCGAACGCTGAACATGGCTATGAGCGGAATACGCGATATGTCGGTAATAGAAGAGCCGCCTTCTGACAGATACCCGGTGCAGACCTACGTTATAGAGCACCAGCACGGCATACTTATACAGGCGATACAGAAGGAGCTTCGGCGCGGCGGGCAGGTATACTACATCCATAACCGCATAGAAACCCTGCAAGCCTGCGCATACAAGATATCCCAGAGCATACCGGGAATAAGGATAGGCATTGCCCACGGTCAGATGCCGGAAAACGAGCTTTCGGAGATATGGCGGCAGCTTTTAGACCGTGAGATAGACATACTTGTGTGCACCACGATAATCGAAACCGGGGTGGACGTTTCGAACGTAAACACCCTTATTATAGAGGACGCAGACCGCTTCGGGCTTTCTCAGCTTTACCAGCTTAGGGGCAGGGTAGGGCGGTCATCCCGCCGGGCATATGCATACTTCACTTTCAGGCGGGGCAAGGTGCTTTCAGAGGTCGCCTCCAAGCGTTTGGAAGCGATACGCGAGCTTACACAGTTCGGCTCAGGCTTCAAAATAGCCATGCGCGACCTTGAAATAAGGGGAGTAGGCTCCATCCTTTCAGCCAAGCAGCATGGGCACATGGAAGCCGTTGGCTATGATATGTATTTGAAGCTTTTAGAGGAGGCAATCGCCGAGAACAAGGGCGAAGCCAAGCCCCGAGCCGCCGAGGACTGCCTGATAGACGTTACCATCAACGCATTCATACCGGAAACGTATATTGAGGATTTGCAGTCGAGGATAGAGGCTTACCGCCGCATAGCCGCAATAATAAACGCCGAGGATTCCGAAGATGTGCTGGATGAGCTTATCGACCGTTACGGCGAACCGCCGAAGTCGGTAGTAGGGCTGGTGGATGTTGCGCTTTTGCGAAACAGCGCTTCGCGGCTGGGAATTAAGGAGATTACCCAGCGCGGGCAGAACATACTATTCTACCTTAACAGCAATTCATCTGTAAACGGCATTATGAATCTTACAAAGAAATACAGGGGAAGAATACTTGTGAACGGCTCGGACAACGGATATATCTCTGTAAAGCTTGCGCCCAAGGAGCAGCCGGTGGCGCTGATGAAGGAAGTAGTCAGAGAGATGGGAGAATAATAGCGTGAAAGAAATATCTCCCCAACCAAATAAAGGCATAACAAAAAAGCCC
>CALDFS010000167.1 GCA_937942105.1 uncultured Ruminococcus sp.
AAGCAGAAGACGGCATACGAGACAAAAATCAATTACGACGCTGTTATAGATATCGCCGAGCAGGAAAATGATATCGTTTATGAAAGCAAACAGCGCCTTGCAATAAACACAGCTCTTTCAAAGGGCTTTATGGTGCTTACCGGCGGACCGGGAACAGGCAAAACAACAACCCTCAACGCTATAATATCGCTTTTGGAGCAGCAGGGCGACAGGGTGCTTATCTGTGCCCCCACCGGCAGAGCCGCAAAGCGTATTTCCGATCTTACGGGATACGAAGCCAAAACGATTCATCGCCTTTTAGGCGTAAAGGGCGGGGTGGGCGATTACATAGCCTTTGAGCATGACGAAAGCAACCCGCTCGACTGTGAAGCTGTTATCATTGACGAGATGTCGATGGTGGATACGCTTTTGTTCGAATCTCTTCTGCGCGCGCTGAATATTAACTGCAAGCTTATTATGGTTGGGGACAGCGACCAGCTGCCATCGGTAGGCGCGGGAAACGTTCTGCACGATATCATCCATAGCGGCACCGTCCCTGTGATAGCCTTGACAGAGATTTTCCGTCAGGCGCAGACCAGCGCGATAGTAACCAACGCCCACCGCATAGTAAATGGCGAAATGCCCGATTTAGGGCGAAGCTCGAAGGACTTCTTTTTCATGCAGCGGCTCGACTTTGATTCCGCCATGGAGCTTACGATCGATCTGTGCGTCAACCGCCTGCCCGCCGCATACGGCTATTCGCCGATAGAAAACATTCAGGTGCTTTCGCCGACAAGAAAGGGTCCGTTGGGAACGGTCGAGCTGAACAAGCGCCTACAGGCGGAGCTTAACCCTCCGCATAGGGACAAGTCGGAGATAAAGACCCTGACCTATACCTTCCGCGTCGGCGATAAGGTGATGCAGGTCAAGAACGATTACGACCTCGAGTGGAAAAAGGGTGAGGAAAAGGGCAGCGGAATATTCAACGGCGATATAGGAATAATCCTAAAGCTCAACCGCCTTTTGGGCACAATGGAAATCGATTTCGAGGGCAGAATATGCTCCTACGGAACGGCTAATTTAGATAATCTGGAGCTTGCATACGCCGCAACCGTCCACAAAAGTCAGGGAAGCGAATTCGACGCGGTTATAATCCCCGTTCTGGGCGGATATGATAAGCTGTATTTTAGAAATCTTCTGTATACCGGAGTTACCCGTGCTAAAAAGCTTCTGGTGATAGTCGGCTCTTCAAAGCGGCTGGAATTCATGGTTAACAACAACCTGCGTATGAACCGCTATACCTGCCTTGAAAATATGCTCAGGGAGGATGGTTCGCCTGATGACGATATCGCCGCCGAGCAGACGGATATTTTGCAAAATGAAGCAAGCACACAGTGACAGTAAGCGGATAATCGCATAACCGCGAAGGGAGGGAACTTAGTGTCTTTCATGGATTTGGGAATAGACCTTGGAACGGCAAATATCATAATAACGGCGGGCGGAGCGGCGGTTCTGAACGAGCCGACGGTGATAGCCTTCAATAAAAATACCAAAACAGTAGTGGCTTTCGGGCTTGAAGCCTATAAAATGATAGGCAGAACCCCTCCGCATGTGGCTGTAATAAAGCCGCTGAAGGACGGCGTTATCTCGAATAACGATATGGCGCAGGAGCTTATAAGGCTATGCATTTTAAAGGTAATAGGCAAAAGGCTTATAAACCCAAGAATAGTAATGTGCGTTCCTTCGGGAATCACCGAGGTTGAGCGCCGAGCAGTGGTTGAAAGCGCGGTGTCCGCCGGGGCGCGAACGGTCTATCTGATAGAAGAGCCTGTAGCGGCGCTTTTGGGTGCGGGAGCGGACATATTGAAGCCCTACGGCAACATGGTCGTGGATATAGGCGGCGGCACTACCGATGTTGCGGTGACATCGCTGGGCGGAGTTGTTGCCTCCTGCTCGGTAAAGTGCGCCGGAAACGTCCTTGACGCCGACATTGTAAGATACTATTCCGAAAACTACAAGCTTCTGATAGGCGAAAAGTCAGCCGAGGAGCTGAAAATAAATTACGCCAACGTAATGAACCCCTCTGCGGAGGCTGTCGGGCAGGTAAAGGGAAGAAGCCTTATAAACGGTCTTCCGGCAACCGCTCAGGTGAGCGAGCTTGATATTTTCCGCGCCATGTATCCCGGCGCTTTTGTGGTCGGCGACAACTAGGGGCAGTGTATAATTATCCTTTTGCCCTCTGACTGCGTTAGAGAGTCTTTTTTTACTCCGAGTACTCTCACAACGTCACGCTATTCTGATTTTTGACAGCAAAAAAACCCCGCTTCCGCGGGGTTTCATATTTCTGGAATGTGGCTGGCTGCTACAGGTTGGCTGCGTACCAGTCGCCAGCAAGGCGCAAGCCCTGGCGCACGTCAAACTGCGGGCCATAGCCCAGCAGCTTTTCTGCACCCATCTGGTCGAGGATGGTGCGGGAATCGACCGCGCTGGATACAGAGAAGGCGATGCGCGAGGGGATGTTGGCCTTGATCACCCCGGTGATGACATCGACGCTGGGACGCTGTGTCGCGACGATCAGATGGATGCCGGCCGCACGGGCCAGCTGCGTGATGCGCTGGATGCTCCCCTCGACCTCTTTGGCAGCGACCATCATCAGATCGGCCAGCTCATCGATGATGACGACCACGGAAGGCAGCGGTTCCCGCTGTTCTTCCGGATGATCATTCACCATGGCGTTATAGCC
Source organism: uncultured Ruminococcus sp. (assembly GCA_937942105.1). Taxonomy (GTDB): domain Bacteria; phylum Bacillota; class Clostridia; order Oscillospirales; family Ruminococcaceae; genus Faeciplasma. The sequence goes on from CALDFS010000167.1 coordinate 2,723, forward strand.
GGAGATATTGCGCACGCCGGCCATGGCGAACAGCTCATAGCGCTGATCCATCATCGCGACGATGACCTTGAGCGCCCGGTTGGCTTCCTCACTGTCCGTGATCACCGGCCCGATCAGATGCGGGACCTCATGGTATGGGGTGAACTCCACCTTCTTCGGGTCAACCAGTACAAATTTCAATTCAGCCGGATGCTT
>CALDFS010000168.1 GCA_937942105.1 uncultured Ruminococcus sp.
TTCTCGGTAAATGAGAATTTTTCCCGACTTCAAAAGATTTGCGGTCGTGCGTATACCGTTCAGCACGTCGTTATTCGCCTTCATCACCTTAAACTGCCTTTTCGAGCGTATGCAGGCTATAAAAGAAGCCGCCGAAGGGTCAACCACAACGCTTCGTATCGGCTTATCTCCGGCAAGCTTCACAAGCTCCCGGTAATATTCTTCATCTGTCTTCTGGCTCCGCTCTCCCCTGCCATCGTAGTAATATTCCTTGATTCTTACAGCCCTGCCGCCGTCCAGAACGCACCACAGCCCCGCCGAAAAAGGATTCAGCGTGCCGTAGTCGCAGGAAATATAATACTCGCCGTATTCCGGTATCTCATCGGTGATATTAGCTTCGCCGAAGCTGTATACAAGCCCCTCGGCAACCGTCCATTTGCCTTCGATGTATCTCTGATAAAACACTCCGCTGTAAAGGCTCTCGTATCGTTTAAGCACCTTTTCCGAAAGCGAAGGGTTGTCCCTCATGGCAAAGTGAAGATAAAGGGAATTCCGCTCCTGCACCCGCATTATCCAGTCTTTATAAAACCAATGCTCCGGTGTATCGGGGTTGCACGAAAACCACAGCCGCGCACCCTCAACCGAACATCTTGCCAACGCCTGTTCAACAAAGGACCTCGGCATCAGCGCAACCTCATCCAAGAATACGCCTGCTAAGGTCCTTCCCTGTATCAGAGCGAAGCTCGATTCATCCTTGCCGCCGAACACTTCAAAGTAGTTTTTCACAGCTCCGCGGCTCACAATAAGTACCTTCTCCGCCCGCTTGAATCTCAGGTTGTATTTCTTTCTTGCATAGGTCAAAGCCATATACGGCAGAATGATATTTTTCGTAGCGGAATCAACCGATTTTCCGCATATGCCGAACCTCTGCCCGGAAAACTCGCGCATTGCCCAGTCGATAAAAGCAACTGTCATAATAGATGTCTTTCCCGAACGTATAGCGCCGTCGCAGATTATAGCGTCATACTCAGAGTAAGGGAAAGCAAGTATTTTTTTCTGCTTGTCACTTATCACCGGTCAAGTCCTCACCCATTTTTCTAAGGCTTCGGCTCAGCTCGTCTTCGTGCGCGTCGTCAACTGGTGCGGCGGAAGCCATAGTAAATTTGTCTATCAGTATTCCCAAAGCCGTTGTAACCTGTATCAACGAGGAGCTTTTAATCTTTTTATCGTCGTTCAGAACGTCAAGCCCCTTGCCGATGATTTCGCACACAATATCCCGCTTGCTTTCCATGTACGACATGATGTCCTTTGCATTAGCCCGCTCCTTGGCGGCATATGCTTCTTTCAGGTCGGGATACTCGGCGATGATTTTGCGAACAGTATTCTCTGCAACGCCATTTTTCCTCGCTGTGGCGCGCTTGCTGCCAAGCTCTATGTAGTCGGCAATAATTTTGTTCTTCTGAAAATTCGTTAACCTGGCTGCCATGCACCCCACCCCCGGCATTTTTAAATTTCTCCTGATATCATAATATCACAAGAAAAATCAACTGTCAGTAGCAGCTTTTTTCTTTTTGATTTTGACACGGTAAGAGCGATATCATATCGCCTCCGCGCCGAAATAATATAATGCGAACTCAAATACAGCCTCATTCCGCAGATTATAAAGCGACTGCTTTGAAAAAGGCGAATAATGAAGCTTCTGTGCAACATCCTCCATTTTCAGCCCCTCTATATACCAAAATTTCAGAATATCCCGGTGCTGCTTATTTTCAATGCGTGAAAGCGCGCAGTCAATATCAGCGATTTTGCGCTCAGTCCTCTTAACGCGCCTCGAAAGCTCACTCACCTTAAGCAAGTCCTCCAATGTGCTGTTGACATATGCCCTATCGCTGAAAACCCGCCTGTAATCAATAGCAGAAGGCTCTTTAGGCTTATCAG
>CALDFS010000169.1 GCA_937942105.1 uncultured Ruminococcus sp.
CTCTAAGAAGTACTTGTAGTTTTCTAAAAGCTTTTCCTCGTCGATATCCTTGTATAGGTCCAAAACCTTTTGCAGGTCGGCAAGTCTTTCAGGCTCCCATCCGGGAAGTGAGAAGCCGTTGCAGTTCTCGGCGGTGCGCTTTACAATGTCAACAGGGGAAAGGCTTCCAAGCTCCTCTTCGCTGAAATACATGCTCGTTGAGCCGTCGGGATTCGGGCGGGCAAGATCTGTCCTCAGCCAGTCTAAAACCGGCATGAAGTTGTAAACTATGCACTTAACGCCGTACTTTGCAAGGTTTCTTATTGTAATGCAGTAGTTTTCAATGTACTTATCCCTTGTTGGAAGACCGAGCTTAATATCTTCGTGGACGTTGACGCTCTCAATAACCTCGCATTCAAGACCTGCGGCGTGAACCTCGTCGATATAGGACTTGATTTCTTCCTCGGTCCAGACCTCACCGGCGGGTTTGTAATCAAGAAATCCCATAATACCGGTCATACCGGGAATCTGGCGTATCTGGCTTAGAGTTACGCTGTCGCTCTTGGAGCCGAACCAGCGGAATGTCATTTTCATATATAAGCTTCCTTTCATAAATTGTGTACAGATTAAGCTATCATAAATATAACACGATACATCAATTATTTCAAGACATTTTTTCAATTTCTATGGCAGATTATTGACAAAGTTATTTTTTGAAGTATAATTAATTTGTAAAAATATTTTTCCTTATGAGGAGTGCTTGATATGTCATATTCAGAAGTAGTAAAACGGATTCACGATTTAGGCATACTGCCTGTTATCGCGATTGAGGATGCCGACAAGGCGGTTCCGCTTGCAAAGGCTCTTTGCGAGGGCGGACTTCCCGCTGCGGAGATAACTTTCAGAACAGCCTGCGCCAAGGAAGCCATCATGCGCATAAGAAAGGAGCTTCCCAATATGCTGGTAGGCGCGGGAACGGTTCTTACTAAGGAGCAGGTCGACGATGCGCTTGAAGCCGGAGTAGAATTCATAGTAACCCCCGGATTCAACCCCGAAATAGTCAAGTACGCTATTTCCAAGGGCGCAATCATCATGCCCGGCACCGCCACTCCCGGCGAGATGGAGCAGGCTATGAGCCTGGGTCTTGAAATAGTAAAGTTCTTCCCGGCTGAGCAGAACGGCGGCGTTGCAAAGCTTAAGGCTGTTTCGGCACCTTATTCCAAGCTTAAATTCATCCCAACTGGCGGGGTAAACGCGAATAATCTTGTGGACTACATAAGGTTCCCCAAGATAGTTGCCTGCGGCGGAACATGGATGGTAAAGAAGGATTTGATAGAAGCTGAAAACTGGGCTGATATAAGAAGGCTGACCGAGGAAGCGGTTAGAAGCATGCTGGGTCTTGAATTTGCCCATATGGGCATCAACTGCCAGAACGAGGACGAGGCTATAAAGGCGGCGGAGCTTATAAAGGCTATGTTCGGCTTTGATTATTCCAACGGCAGCTCATCTGCTTTCACAATGGGTCGCTCAGTCGAGCTTTGCAAGTCGCCCAAGCCCGGTAAGTTCGGTCATATAGCCATTGCGACCAACAGCATTGAGCGCGCGGCGGCATACTTCAAGGCAAAGGGCTTTGAGCTGCTGGACGAATCCACCATATCCAGAGGAATGGTTTATTTCAAGGATGAGTTCATGGGCTTCGGCGTTCACCTTGTTCAGAAAAAGTAAATTTAGATACAGAAAGCTTATAAAGGAGTAATAATATGTCAAAAGTAATAACATTCGGTGAAATCATGTTAAGACTTAACCCCGAGGGATACCTTCGCTTTGTTCAGGCGGACAAGTACGAAGCGACCTTTGGCGGCGGAGAAGCAAACGTTGCGGTTTCTATTGCCAACTATGGCATGGATGCAAGCTTTGTAACCAAGCTTCCATCGCACGAAATAGGTCAGTGCGCTATAAATGAATTGAGAAGATACGGCGTTGACACCTCAAAGATAGTGCGCGGCGGTCCGAGAGTGGGCATTTACTACGCCGAAAAAGGCGCATCTCAGCGCCCTTCCAAGGTAATCTATGACAGAGCGGGCAGCTCAATAGCTCTTGCTCAGCCATCAGATTTTAACTGGGATGAGATTTTCGAGGGCGCGGACTGGTTCCACTTCACCGGCATCACTCCGGCTTTGGGCGGAGCGCTTCCCGAAATCTGCCTTGAAGCCTGCAAGGCCGCTCACGAGCGCGGAATAACCGTAAGCTGCGACCTTAACTACCGCAAAAAGCTCTGGACGCGTGAGCAGGCAAGGGAATGCATGTCTAAGCTGGTTCCATATGTAGACGTATGCATCTCCAACGAGGAGGACGCTAAGGACGTTTTCGGAATCGAAGCTGAAAATACCGACATTGATTCCGGCAAGCTCAATCACGAGGGATATATAAGCGTTGCCCGCCAGCTCAGCGAGCGGTTTGGCTGCAAATATGTCGCCATAACTCTGCGCTCCTCTATCTCCGCAAACGACAACGACTGGGCAGGTATGCTGTATACCGACGGCAAGGCGCATTTCTCCAAGCAGTATCACATGCACATTGTCGACAGAGTA
>CALDFS010000170.1 GCA_937942105.1 uncultured Ruminococcus sp.
TCTTCTTGTTTTTCCTGGTGTTATAGTTTCTCTGCTTGCACTCTGTGCACGCCAACATAATCTTAACCCTCATTTTCGGCACCTCCTGACGAAATTTACGTTTTTGCGGTTAAAACAAAAACGCTGTCTTACCGGGGTTTGTCCCGGTATCGCCCCGAATCGGGGCTTGCCTCCCTCCGAACTCAAAGCCGGGCGGCAACTGCCCGCCGCCGGTATCGCTTTCGCCGTATATTACAACGGTTCGCTAAAGGTCTTGTGTGCAAAAATGCGCACCAAAAAAAGACCCCGCAAAGAGGTAAAATAATCATAGCACGAATTAAAGGGCTTTGTCAAGCCCTTTTCGCAAAAAAATCATTAATTTTCGGAAATTTTTATTATATGAATATGGTTTTTCGGGATTTGTGCGCTGGGGACGGTGTGGTTGATGTTTAATCGATAAATTTGGATTTAATGATTCAATAACATATTGATCCTTTCAACAGGAAAAACATCTTCAATGTCCTCAATAATAAATTTTGTTTTATTTATTTCTTTATCGCCTACTATTTCAAGATACTCAGGTATAATTTTTGAATCAATAATGATTTTACCGCTGCCTGCTCGGTGCCGGTCTTCGCCATTCTTTTTTACACTTGAAATCCAATATTCATCACCGGATTCAATATCTATAAAATTACCGCTGATTCCATTACATTTTTCAAATGCATGATTATTAAAATAAACAGTATTACCCGAACGAGATATTTTTGCTCTTCCAATCCAAGCAGGACCATTATCGTTATATCCTGTTTTTAACTCAATGTACTTTATAGCTGTCATAATTACCCCTCCGTAAGCCTGAATTTGAAAATCACAATTTCATAAGTGATTATTGCCCTTCATAGGGCTTTAATAAAATCCTCCCAAACGCTTGAAAACAAAGGATTTATCGCAATGTGTCCGCCTTATCCCTTTATACGATTTCACTTGTGTTTGTGCTTCCCCTGCCGCCTTATAAGGGCAAAAATAAGGGCAGAAAAACATGGTAACAAGCTATAACAGTATGTGGCAATTGGGAGACTGTGGCATATGTGCGAATACATTATACTGTATTACTTGATTTGTACAAAACTTTCGCCGTTGCTTGAATCACATCAATTTCCAAGTTTTCGAGTTCAGCGAGGAATCATAGCAGCTCCATGTTTATGGATTTCACGGTGAAACCGCATTTTAAATACATTTCATATGCCGATTTGTTTTTTGAATTGACCTGAAGTTCAATTCCGTCAAACCGCTTTTCATCCTTAATCTGCTTTACCTTTTCAAAGAATAAATGCCCGATTCCCTGCCCACGGTATTTTTCATCTACCGCCATGCTGTCAATAAAAATCACATCTCTTGTAGCGTGCGCCGGAGATTCGATGTGACGAAATACTATTTCCATAATTCCAACCACAATCCCGTCCGCTTCGGCGACAAAAAATGTATCGCCCTTAACCATTTCCGCAAATATGTCTGCGGGAATAATGACATTGCTCGGCTTGTATATATCAGGCCGCCAATCAACATGCATTTTCTGCACCTGATTCATTATTTTTGCAACGGCTTCATAATCACCAATCGCTGCTTTTCTGACTGTAAAATGCATATTTCCTCCACGGCCTTTCACCCTTCCGCCTTCTTAATATGCTCCCTGATTTCGGCTTCGTGCTTACGGCAGTAGGCATGCTGTTTTGCATGAAGCTTTCTATGCTCATACTTTTGTACATATCGTCCAGCGTGTCTAAAATCAGCCCGCCGCCGACCCTCATATCGATGAAATATGGATAGATGCAGCCGCCCTGCTCTCTCGGAAAATAAGGATTGATAGAAGCAAGGCGTTCATCTTTCATAATGGATTCGACCACTATTTCGCTGAGTATCCATTTCAGGGACGGGCGCTCGTATTCGTCGTAGCTGTCCTTAAACAGGCTGTTCCACACGCACAACCATTAACAAACTTACTCGGCACTGAATGCAATTTCAAAGAGCGGGCGGACTATCTTGCCAACAGCTCCCGAACCATCCGGCAGTTCTCTATCCTCGCCCCGGTGGGGTTATCGCCATGCTCGGGGTCGCAGGAGTAATCGCTTAACAGCTTGCAGGGGAATTCCCCGCACTCGCCGCAGAAGGATATCCCCTTGCTCATTGCGCACGCGGCAACCGGGCAAGGCTTATCCTGGCAGTGAAAAGCAAAGCCTTTTGTTAAAACACAGCCTTGGCAATTGCAAGGCTCCTTCCAGCCGCAATGGGTGCAGTCCAGCCCACAGTAGGTCGATATCAGCGCCTCCTGCTGTTTCTTTTTGCTCAGCCCGTGCAGAACCAGTGCATAGGATTTATCCAGCATATCCTTTAAAAGCTCATCGGGAACGGCACCGTCCGGCTTGACCGAGTTCCAGTGCTGTTTATTGGAGTAGTACCCCGGGATGATATCCTCATACTGCCCGCGAAGGAATTCGCCTTCGGCGGGGTCGAGCTTCAGGTTTATGTAATACGGCTTGTTTTCACCATCCAGCAGGACGGCGGCGAACATCTTTCCGCCTATCATATATCGAATCCAGTTCCATTCGACCTTCAGATCCTTAGTTACCGCCGGTTTAGACATCAGATATTCATCAATCCAAGTATATCTCATAGCATTATCTCCTTAAAATTTTTCGGGATTCCGTGCGTATCGCACTGACGCAGCATGAAGCACTGCGCCGCGCACCGTTACGCAGCGCCGGATTTCGCCTATTCAGCCTCTTCAACCGCAAAATCACAGCCGACTATATACCATTTTCCCTTTTGGCGAATAACGTAGCACTCCATCTCAACGTCCGCCGTCGATATATCCCCCGAGAAGCGGGCGGTTACATAAACGGTGTATACGGTTTTGGTGTTGATATTCTCGCCGTATGTCTGAGCATAGCCGTCTGCAAAGCTCTGAACATATTCCTGCTCGGTTTTCCCTCTTGAATTGAAGGTGAGGGATATCTGCATATCCTCGCCGAACTGCTCAAAAAGGTCGCGGTAGAGCTTATCCATGTAGTCGTAGCCAGAGTAGCCCAAGGAATCCCTCTCCTTAATATATTCTCCGCCGATGTTGTCGAGCATTGAACCGACGTACATATCGAAATCGCGCTGGCTTATTGCTTGGAAATACTCCTCAACCGGCTTTTTATAGCTTCCCCCGCCCACAAGACCGCTTCGGTAGAGAATGAATCCAACGGCAAGAAGCATTATTATAATAAGGAATATAAGAAAGCTGCGGTCCTTTTTGCGGTTTGCAAGCTGAGCCTGAGCAGCGGCACGCTGTTCATCGGTCAAAAACTTGTCGGCAGCAGCGTCCTCGGCAAGCTTATTGGCGCTTGCTTTTCTATTAATCTTTCGGGATACGGCAGTTCCGCACTTGGGGCAAACATCCCCCTCAAATCTTTCGCCGCAGTTAGGACAGTTTTTTCTCATATCAAAGAGCCTCCTTTTAAGGTTTTGTGGGTTTTAACGGTTGGTGAAGCGGCTGTCTCAGGCAAATGCACAGGACGCCTTATTCCAATATATATTGTAGCGCTTAAAAGAATTTAAGTCAAGGAAAAAACGCAAAAAGCAGTCAAAATTTCCGCCCTTCATTACTTGACAACGGAAGTATGTTGTGATATAATGCATAAATGCAAGTGAATATTTCGAGGTGTGGCTCAGTTTGGTAGAGCGCCACGTTCGGGACGTGGAGGCCGTGGGTTCAAGTCCCGTCACCTCGACCAACTAAAAAAGACCCCTTTTGGGTCTTTTTTAGTTGGTCGAAACGATGCGTTCCTTTGCGGGAACGAGATGCACCCTTCGGGCGTGATTCACTTTGTTAGTGATGCACGCCTGCCGGCGCGAGATGGAACGCATCGCATCACAGGCGTTTAGCCGTGTCCGACCGGCTAAACGCTGGCATCACAGCGCGTAAGCGCGACATCACTAAAAAACGTTTGTATCACCACAATTTAAAATTCAACGAACAAACCATCCTACCCAACCACGCAAGCGAAGCGAGCGTGCAATCTCTCGTTCCATCACATAATTTATCATCACATACAAAAAGGGCGCATAGATGTTTAATCTTCCATGCGCCCTTATACTATTTAATATACTCCATAACCCCCAACGGCTCCTCAGCTATTAAGAATCCGGCTATATTTTCGCGTTTGTATGGCATTTGATTGGTATACCATTTTGCCTGAATCGCCGTCATTCCGGCAGCCTTCGCCCCCGGAAGCTCATCGGAACCGCCGTCTCCTACAAAAAGACACTCGCTCGGCGTTACTCCCAGCCTCCTTGCCGCTTCCTCATAGATACAGGAATCCGGCTTTTTCATGTGTACATCGCAGGATAATATTACCTCGTCAAAGTATTTGTATATCCCGGATTCTTTGAGCGGGGTCACTTCCTCCGGGGAGCAGTTGCTTACAATCGCGGTTTGCAGACCCATCGCCCTTAATCTTTCTAACAGCATATACACATCAGGATTGACGTATTCAAAGCACGCCGATTTTGTCTTTACCCTCTTGTCGATAATAGTGGATAACACCGAATTATCGATCGCTTTTCCGCACCTTTCGCAGACGTGCAGAATCGAATCCCCGAAGCTGATATCTCCCAAGTATCGCGCTTCTTCATTCTCGTCCCAGTAAAAATCAAATTTATCTTTTTCGACGTCCAAATCGGCAGACATTTCGCTTTTGGTGTACTTTTTATGACCCCATTCTGTGATTAAGGTTTCAAACAAATCGAAAATTACTGCTTTATATTTCATGTGCTTTCTCCTTTTCTCCATTATAGGGTGATTTTCTGGTGATAATTATATACCGCCTCTGCCTCACTTCCTAAACTCCACCACCAAGCTCCGACCCTTAGCCACTTCCAAAACCTCAACCTCCGAGAATCCTGCCTGCTTTCCGAGGGCGATATAATCCTCCCGCTCGAAAAACTTAAAGCCTGTTTTAGTATAGGAGAGCTTCTGCAAAAACTTCTTTGTATACACAGCGTTGTAAAACACTCCGCCCGGCTTAAGCGTTCTTAAGATCTCCCGCAGACCCTTAAGCGTATCATCCCAGAAGTAAATAGTATTTACGGATGTCACCGCGTCGAAGAAATCGTCGCCGTACTCTAACCGACAGCAGTCCCCGACCGTCAGGTGCACCTTCCCTGATTCCACCGCCCTGCGATTTCTGTTTTCGGCACTCAGCTTCATGTCTTCCGAGATATCAATTCCGTAGATATCCGGGCGATAGCGCTTGTACAGCTTCTTGATTAAGTATCCGTTGCCGTATCCAACATCAAGAACCTTTGATTGCTCCGTCAAACGCATATTTGACATAACGCCCCTATACATTGCATTGTTTATGATATTCATGATAAGACAGCAGACGCTTCCGACAACCCCTCTCGGATTGCCGAACTGCGAGCCTATGTATTCGGAAAATTTGCTCATAATCAAAATATCTCTCCTTCGGGATTATTTGCTACACCAAAGTATAGCACAACCCCGCGTCAAAATCAACCGCCGAAAAAGCGCCGTTCTCCCTCCTCGCCTCAACCATCAGTCGAGCCACAAAAGAACCGCTCTATTGTAAATCCTTCAAAGCGTGATATAATAGACTTGAAAGGAGCGGGATTTATGAATATAGGCGCTAACATAAAGCAGTTAAGACAACAGAAGAATCTGACTCAGGAGCAGGTTGCAAATAAGCTCGGCGTATCCTATCAGGCGGTTTCAAAGTGGGAGGTCGGCGCGAACACGCCGGATATTTCGCTTCTTCCCGAAATTGCCAGCCTTTTCGGGGTGACTATCGACTCCCTGTTTTCGGATAATATCGATGAGTTTGCTGAAGCCATATCGCTTGCAAAGGACGACGATGTTATCCGGGTCGTGCAGATGAGGGGTAAAAAGGTAATCGGGGCGGCTGTATCATCTGTTTCTTCACAGGATGCCCCGTCGATTGAAATCGCCTTTCCGAAAAATTGCAATGACAGAACGCAGTATTTTAAGGTAGAGGTATACGGCAGCGTGATATCTGACGGCTCCATCAACGGCGATGTTGTTTGCTATCAGAATATCGAATGCTCTCAAATCAATGGTGATATTAAATCGTATGGAGATATAAATGCAAGCGGGATAAATTGCGGCAAAATTATCTGCGGCTCCATTTCCGATTGCTATAAGCTGGAAGCTAAGAGCATTGATTGCTCCGGCAGCGTAAACTCCGCGAATCTGACCTGCGGACAAATCACATATATGAAATAGCTTTGAAACAGCTTTAAGATACAGCTTCAGCCCCGGCAACATGTCTGTGCCGAGGCTGTATTATTTTATTCTCAATGAATTTCGTAGCAGTCCACTATAACTCCGTAGCCGACTGGGGTTACTATTGTGCGTAGGTTTGCCGTCTGCCATTTGGAAAGCCCCAAGCTGTCGGTGATGATGGTCGGGGTGCACTTGTCAAGACTGTCGCCGTTGTTTTCTATGAATATCGAGCACTCCTTGCCGCGGTAGTCGGTGCCCTTTAATAGGTATCTTGCCGAGAAAGCGGAGCAGCCTTCAACTCCGAACTTCTGGGTGTCGCACCCGGTGCCGACTATTTCGCCCTTGAAATAGTAGCCGTCCGAGCTGCCGGTGAAGGGAATCATGTTGATGGTTCCGGCGTCCGAGCTTACGCCGTAGCCCGCCTGAGTGTGCACCTCTACCGACATAAGGAATTCAAGCAGGACCGCTTCCTCGTTATCCTTAAGCTCTAAAGTGCCGGCGTGCTTTCGCGCTTTTTCTTCTGTCTCAAAAGGGTTCTGCTGACTGCCGTCGCCGTCAGTGTCGCTTCCGGTGTGTGGCGAGAAGAAGACGTTTACGGCGGTCTTTTCGCTCTTTCCGGATTCTTCGGGGTCGTTGCCATCCAGTGCGGGCGGCTCATTGTTTTCGGCTTTAATTTCTGCTGTGTTCAATTTTCCTGCCGCCATCCCTCCTAAAAACGCTCCCGCCGCAAGTGCGATTGCACCTATTATCAACACTGCTTTTTTCATGGTGACTTTCCTTTCCTGATTTTTAATATGATACGCGCGTGGGACTGCCGCGCTCTGCCAAGCGTTTATCCCTCAAAAATAGAGGGCTTTAACGCAGAGATTCGCTCCAGAATGCCATAGATACAGCGCTTGATTTGTGCTTCGTCCTTGTTATCTGCCGCTGTTTGAAGACTGTCTTTGCCCCAAAGCGTATACGCAGCCCAGAATGCGTCCATTATCGCGTACAGATACGGCATTAGCTTTTTCTGAAGCGCGCTGAACGGTCGCTGAGAATCGTAGCCCTTTAAAAACGCCGGCAGGATTATCTGCTCGCTGTTTTGCCTGCATTCCTCCGGGTAATCCATAAGGCGGGCTTCAAAGACAGCCTGCATAAAAGCGTCGCAGAAAAGATTGCAGTCGCCGCTGTTGTTGAAGTCGAACAGCCCGATTCCGCCGTCCTTTGTTCTATAAAGGTTGCAGTCGCTGATATCCCCCCTGAACGGCGTAGCTCGGCTCGGCTTTCAGCGGGGACAGCTTTTCCATATATTCGTTATATATAGACATTATTTTTTGAGAGATTTCCCTAAGCTCTGCATCCTCCGGCGGGATTACCTTGTCAAACTCGGGAACGGTGAACAGGTCGTTAGGCTTGAATGGGTCGAACAGAACGTCCGCCTCGACGTGTGCATTAAAGCGCTCGGCTATGTTGTGGGTGCGGGCGAGCAACGCCCCGGTCTTTTCGGCGGTTTCGGCGTTTACTTCGGTTATGCCTCTCTCGGCAAAATCCTCAACGCAGACTATCAGCTCATAGCCATTCAGAGAAATAAGGCTTGCAAACGAGCCGTTGGAGCTATACTGCCGTGGAGTGGGTATGCCGTTTTTATACAAAAGGTCGGCAAACCTGCACTGCTGTTCGATCATTTCAAGGGTGACGTCGCTTTCGTTTTTCAGGCGGATGACAACTGCCGAACCGCCAGAAAGATTGGTTTTAAGTATCAGTCTTACATGCTTGCCTTCCTCGCCGTCTTCTTCATAATTATAGCGCTGTAATTCCTCAAAGCTTTCGGCAGGGGCAGCGCCGTAGGCTTCAAGAATTCGGTTGATATCAGGTATTGTTATTAATAGCATGACTTTTGCTCCTTGTTTTTATTTATCGTCAATAACCATCTTCATCTCAACCGCGGTTTCGGTTGTTTCTCCTGTATCGACAAATCCGAAAGACGAATAAAGCTTTTTTGCCGCGATATTATCATGCTTAACGCCAAGATATACTTCCTTAACGTCAAAGCGGTCAATTAAAAGCCGGATTCCCAGCCTTAAAGCCTCTCTGCCATAGCCTTTATTCTGGAAACGCTCGTCTATCAGAAACTGCCAGACGGTGTACTGCCCTTTAAGCTCATAATACCCGAGCATGATAAACCCGACAACAACGCCATTTGCATATACGGCAAACGGAAAGGCAGTGTTCCTGAATGCCCAAGCTCTCGCCAGTGAATAGGTCGTTGACTGCACAAAACCACTCTGCTCCTCGGAAACCCTCAGCGCAAGAACATCGTCTATATTGTCCTTGGTGATTTCCTTAAGCTCAACTAAAGCGTCCATTTTCACACTTCCCTTGCTTTTGGCGCACCGTTATCTTCGCCTATGTTTTCGTCTTATTAGGATTGATTAATTATATCACGAATTAGCATAAAAAGCAAGACCAGGCTTTGTTCATATTAGAATATTTCAATGCTGATTACCTGTTTAATATTTTCATATCAGGTTGTACTATATTGATTAGTCTGCTAATTAATAATGCATAATTATAAAACCGCAATAATAAAATATTCGTCATCAATGTTATAATATGAATATATGAGCCAATTTTAGTGAAAAGTATATAAAAAAGTCTTGTGGTATTAGTGGGATTTGATTATTGAAAAAATCAATAATCGGAGTATAATATAACAATAGAATATTGATTTTAGGTGGATATCTATGAAACGTATTATATCGCTTTTCCTGGCTCTTGTGCTTGTGTTTGCACTTGTGGGCTGCGGAAAGGAGAAGAGAAAAATAATCGAGCTCACCCTTTCAACCGAGGATTCCGAGGCTATAATGGCCGCTGCCGGAATCATGCTTCCCGACGTTGAGGAGACTGCCGCCGCCAACACCACCGTCAAGTGGTTCTCGTGGTGGGATTCCTTCCACAACTACAGGGATGATGAGGTTATAAACACCGGTTACTGGACGTTCACCGAGAAATACGGCTGTGACCTTGAATGGATAGAGTGCGAATGGGGCTCAAGATTTGACGATCTTGCTAACCTCATCTTAGCAGGCGACTCGCCAGACTTCTTCCCCGGCGAAGCCAACACCTTCCCGATCCGTCCCATAAAGGGCGTTTTCCAGCCTGTTGATACATACATCGATTATGATGATCCGCTCTGGAAGGATATGAAGGATTATATTTACAAATACTTCTCTCTTAAAGGAAGACCTTATATAATCGGAACCGACAATGCCTTCGGCAACGTCTGCGCATATAACCGCAGAGTTATGGAGGACTGGGGCTTCGACGATCCTGCCGAGCTTTACGCTAACGACGAGTGGACATGGGATGTCTTCGCCGAAATGTGCAAGGACTTCTCAGATCCTGATGCTGACCAGTACGCGCTAGATGGCTGGGGCTTCTGCTCTGGTCTTATGCACTCCTGCGGCGACACAATGGTTATATACAACACCGAAACCCAGCGCTATGAATCCAATCTCGACAGCCCTGCTATTGAAAGAGCCGCTAACTTCCTGTACGACCTTTCAAAGAACCAGTGCATCTGGCCCAGATGGAACCACGGCTGGGCATTAAGAAACGAGACTGAGGGCGCAGGCATGAAGGAAGGTCTTTGCCTGTTCTATATCAGAGGCGACTATGTATTCACCGGTCCTGTTGAAACAATTTCCGCAGTATTCGGCGATATCACCGAAAATGAACTGATATTCGTTCCGCTCCCGCGTGACCCTCAGGGCGACGGTTACTATTACACCGAATCTTCCGCTTCTGGCTACTGCATAGTTGCAGGTGCCACCAACCCCGAAGGCGTTGCACTTTTAGCCTCTTGCGACAGATTCAAGGTCCTCGACCCGACCGTTGTCAACATCGACAGAAGACAGAAGGAAGAAATCTACCTCTGGACTGACGAGATGCTTGAAATGTGGGATGAGTGCTACCGCCTCTCCACCACCGGCAACGTTATCGTAACCTATGATGCAGGTATAGGCGATCAGCTTTCAACCGTTATCGGCGATATGGAAGGCTGCTACTTCGGTTCTTTGGAGCCTCAGACATGGGCTCAGCTTAAGGAAGCCAATACCGAAAAGGTCAACTACTATGTTGATGATCTGAACAAACAGATTGATGAGTTCGATCCCGATGCTGCGGCAACCAAAAGGTAAAAAGCCAAATATATAAGCTAAACAACAACCGCCCGACTGTTCAAAAGACAATCGGGCGGTTTTGTGCTTATTTACCGTTGAAAGGTGCCTGTAAAATTGCCGTAAAACCCATCGTACAGCGCTTATATGGCGATTTTATGGGGAATTAGTATTGCATATTTGCCTGCAAGGCTTGTGCAGTTTCCGGCTTACGCCAGCTTTTTGATTACTATGCTCAGGTTGCCCGCTCCGCCCTCGGGTAGGGTGATTTCCGCGCCGGAGGTGTTTACAAGGCTGAGCCTTGAACCGGCAGGGGCGGTGAGTATGACCTCGCGGGAGCTTCCGGCAGGGGCAGGAACGCCGTTTAAATAAACGGTGAAGCCTTCGTCTGCTCCTCCCAAGGTTATTTCATAGTCCCCGGCGGCGCCGAGAAGGATATCGGAAGTGTTGGCGGTATGAGCGATAGCTCCGCGCATGGTTCCGTTTGAGTCGAAAGCAACGGCGCCGCCCACAGGAACGGTCTGAGAGCCTGCGTTGTAGACAAGGGCATAGTCGGAAAGGGCAGCAGGCGTGGCAG